>CAJWPV010000056.1 GCA_913045395.1 uncultured Verrucomicrobiota bacterium
ACCAGAAAAACGTCCAGTACAGATAACGCATACGCGCCGTGTCCTGCGTCCAGCGGTACAGGCAGCACAATACCCCCATGAACGAGAGCACGCTCAGCGTGTACACCTCCACGATCACAGCCTGGCTCCACATGAACCCACTGAAACCGAGCATCAACCCCGCCACGCAGCCGCCGACTAATGTGATGCGCTTGGCCAAGCGCTCGTCCACGCCACCAAGCCACTCAATGCCATCAATGATTCGCGCCGAGGCCCGGCAGGTCAGCAGCGCCAGCAGGCCACTTGACAACGCCGCGGCAACGGCCGACGAGAGCGCCACCCGGAACGCGATGTTTGAGATCGGCACCAGCTTGGTAAAGAGCCACGTGTAAAGCGTCCAGACCGGGTAACCGGGTGGATGCGGCACACCGGCGTACATGGAGCCCACCGCCAGCTCGCCGCAGTCCTCCAGCGTCAGGTCCGGGGAGATCGTCAGGCAATATCCCAGCAACGTCACGAGCGTGGTGATGCCGAACGCTAGCCAATCCACCGGCCGGAAGAACGACTCTCCGGCAGCGAGTGCCCTGTCGGTTTTCAGCCAGCCCGGCATCGGGTCGGACGAAACCGGCCCGGTGGCAACCGGCTTGGGGCGCCTTTGGCCTTGCACCCGTTCTTTCTTGTTTTGTCCCATCAGGAATGCGCCGCAGCGCGAAGACGGCCAAGCTAACACTTGACCGCGCGGAAAATCCATCCCCGAATCAGGCGACGCACCGTTGCCAGTTGCAACCCGGACAGGTTTCGCGGCAAAGTCGCCGCCGATGGTGCTACCCCACAAGATCGCCACCCTGCTCTACTGCTTCGATGCCGACGACCGGCTACTACTGCTCGAGCGCACACAGGAACCCAACCTCGGCAAATGGAGCCCGCCCGGAGGCAAGGTGCGGGGCGACCATGGTGAGTCGCCCTACGCCTGCGCCTGCCGCGAGGCCCAAGAGGAAATGGGACTAAACCTTCGCCCAAGCGACCTCCACCTCACCGGCCTCGTCAGTGAGGACGGCTACGAAGGAAGCACCCACTGGTACATTTTCCTGTTCGAGGTTCTGCCTCTCTTGGCCAAGCTGCCGCCGCCATGCCCCGAGGGCCAGTTCGGTTTTTTTAACAACACCGAAATGGCCGGACTCGACGTGCCTCGCACCGACCGCGAACAGCTTTGGCCGCTGTTCCAGCAGCATCGCGGCGGCTTTTTCTCCGGCCACTGCCACTGCCTCGAGGGCGACGCCTTCGAGTGGACGACCCAGGAATCCTGCCATGACTGACGAGCCGATGATCGACCTCAGCAGCGACGACTACTTCATGGGCGAAGCCCTGCGCCAGGCCATGAAGGCGTGGGAAGCCGAGGAGGTGCCGATCGGTGCCGTGATCGTACACGAGGGCCGTATCATCGCCCGGGCGTTCAACCAGGTGGAACTGCTCAAGGACGCCACTGCGCACGCCGAGATGCTCTCCCTCACCGCCGCCGAGGAAGCGATCGGGAATTGGCGGCTCACCGGTTGCACGTTATTCGTCACCAAGGAGCCGTGTCCGATGTGTGCCGGGGCAATGGTGCATTGCCGACTTGACCGGGTGGTATTCGGCGCACCTGACCCCAAGGGCGGAGCCGCCGGCGGCGCAATGAACCTTTTGCAGCACGAGGGGCTAAACCACCACTGCACCATCACCGCCGGTGTTGGCGAGCAACAATGCGCCGCCGTCCTCCGGGAATTCTTCGCGGAGCAGCGCGCCAAAAAAGCTGCCGAGAGAAACTGACCGCTTGGCCAAGTGGATGGTTGTAATGGTGTGACAGTGTCGCCATAAACAATGGAGTCCTGCCCTGCCCGTCCTACGCATCCACATTCACCCCGTTATTTAACAGCGTCCGGACGCGGGCAAGATTGCGTTACCCGGCTGCGGTGTGGATCGGTCCAGCGAAGGCAGTCGAGGCCACAAGTGAGACAACTGTTATTGTCAGTAGTGTGCGTATGCGTTTCATTTCCCTTCAGCTTTCAATTCTTCACTCGTCTTGGCTCCGTGTTTGCGGAGAAGTACGGCAGTTTCAGTTTGTTCTTTTAGATTGGCTAAATCCAGCACTGTATAGCCGCCACCCTTCATCCTCGCATTCAAATCTGCACCTTTAACAATTAGCAACTCGGCGACCGCCGCATGACCTTGATCAACCGCCGCATGCAAAGGAATCCAACCACGCACATCGCTCGCATTCACATCCGCATCATTGGCAATAAGCAGTTCAACAACATCGGAGTGCCCTTGATAAGACGCCGCATGCAAAGGGGTGTTTTCGGACCTAGTCTGCGCATTCGCATCCACACCGGCATCCAGGTGTCGTTTCACAGCTTTGATGTTTCCATCAAAGGCGGCCTTGTGAATTAACATTGCGGTTGTCGTCCCGCACCCCACCAACAGCACGGCGCCGATTGTTGTGAGTAGAAGGTGTTTCATTTCAATTCTTCACCCGTCTTGCCGCCATGTTTGCGGAGGAGGTCGGCGCTTTCGCCAAAAAAACTGTCGAAGTAGTCATTCAGCCTTGGTCGGCTTGCGAAGATAGACCCACACATTGCCGTGGGTACCACTGCTGACTGACTCTTCGAATTTGTCCAACTGGTCGTAGTAATTGTCGCCGCGTTTGCGAAGTAGTTCAAAAATTTGGCGTTGGATTTTTGAGGCGGCATCGCGATCAAGACACACCTCACGTTTGGCAACCAGCCGGGAGATCTCCATGGTGTCGGCATCGGTGCGATTCTTGAAGTCGGCGTATTCCCCCAGTTGTTTCTTGGACAGGGTGCGCTTCGGGCGGATGGCACTTGGGAAATTCACGTCGCCAACGAGCAAGTCTGCAAGACCGTCGCCGTTGTAGTCGGCTACGTGCATTTTGAGCCGGCCACCAGGATGATCCTTGCCTGACTGCAGGCCGGAGCCGGGATCCGGTTCGCGGATGAGCACTTCGCTTTCAGTGAAAACCGGTTCGCCTTTTCTGGCGCTGTCGAACAACGCGATCACACCGGTGCTTTCAAGGCCAACCAGCAAGTCGGCGCGACCATCTCCGTTCCAGTCGGCAATCTCCACTCCGAGCCGCCCGCGCAGACTGACGACTTTGCCGTTAAACTTAACTTTCTCGATTTTTGGATCGAACTTCGGCTCCTTTCGCGTGCCAATATTTTCTGCCAGATGAATGTTGCCCGATGTAGCGATGACGAGATCCAGATCGCCGTCGCCGTCCCAGTCGTGTGCGCGGGGGTTGGTGGAGTAGTTTGGTTTAATGAATTGCCCTCCAGTATCCCTTAGCATCTTGGCTGCGGCGTATTCGCCTTTGCCGTCGTTGAGGTAAAGGTAAAGGTGCCCGGGATAACTGCCGGTGAGCATATCCATATCGCCGTCGCCATCCCAATCGACCGGTTCGGGGCAGAAGCTCACGCAGCAGGTGATCGGCACTTCGGCGATTTTGCCATCGGCCTGAAACCACTTGAAACCGTCATAGTGCGGTTTGGTCTCGCTGCCAACATTTCGGTAAATGCGCAGGCGACCTCGCACGTAAAGTTGACCCTCGAAATCAAGTCGTCCCTTGCCAAACTCGCCGACAAGCAGATCACGGACTCCGTCACCATCGAAATCGAACAGGTACGGCGCAGCGTGGCCGGTGTTGACGTCGATAATCTCACTGCCGGATTTCAGGCGAAACGGTTTTTTGAGATCATCGCCCGCCTGCGGGCTGGAAGCGGTCGAGGCCAGCAGTGAGGCGACCGATAGTGCCAGTAGTGTGCGTGTGTGTTTCATAAGCCTGAAGTGCGTTAGAAAATAGCAGACCACCTGTAACCGTCCAACTCCAATCAGCCAACCGAACGGGAAACGTTTCTATTACAGGTGGGCTCTTCTGTTAATCGGCATGTTGTGTGCCTGTATGATGGTAATCATCAACCCCATCAAAGTAGCCGTCGAATGGAATTAACGCTTGATCAAGCAGGCTCGAAACAAGCCAGCAACTATTCCGACTCCATTATTTATTGTGCCTGAAAAGCAGGATCGTCAGTGAGGCAGCCATCATCACCCCGATAAAAAGAATGGGAAGCGAAACCACGACGGAGGCTGTTTGCAATAATTCAAGCACGTCGTTTTGCTGTTCGTTTCCAGTCAGCCGACCGAGTGACAATAGAACAAGTGGCAATACTCCCAGCCCAATCGCCCATACCACCCGATGCCAGCGGGCAGGATGCTCGCTAGGTTTAAGTTTTCTGGTGGCGGCTGCGGCCAAGGTGTAGGAGGCAGAATCATAGGTTGTCGCCGCAAAGGAGACACAAAGCAAAAAAAAGAGCGGCAGGCTCCATTGGCCCAGCGGTAGTGAGGTTATCACCTGAATCACGGCCGCATGCTTGTTTTGCTCAAAGGCCTCGATGATTTTTATTCCTTGTTCCTGCTCAAGGTATAGCGAGTAGCTGCCAAGAATCATGAAGCAGATGGTGCAGCCAAGCGTTCCAAAAAACAAAACCCCCAGGATCAATTGGCGCAATGTTCGGCCGCGGGAAATCTTGCAGATGAACATTCCCACAAATGGCCCGAGGGTCAGCCACCATGCCCAATAAAAAACTGTCCATTTTTCGGTGAACACTTTGTTTTGTGCCGGATAACCCACACCGCTCATTTCCGGCAAATGGGTCATCATAAAAAGCACACTATCAAGACCTTGCCTCGCAATGTATTTCGCCGGACCCCAGGCAACAATCATCCCCATGAGCATAAATATCAGAACGATATTTATGTTCGACAACTGCTTGATGCCGCGCTCCAAACCGACGTAGACACTCAGCGCGATTATGGCCACCACCAAGGCAACGGCGCCAAAGGTGAGTCCGAACGATTGTTCCACGCCGAAAAACGCACCAAACGATTCGGTGATCAACGGTGTGGTCAGACCGATGCCTGTTGTTGCCGAACCCAGAAGGCCAACCATGAACAAAATATCAATGACTCTGCCCGGCACTTTCCGGGTGCTGCCACGCAAAATTGGTCGACACGCAGAAGAAAGGTTCAATGATGATTCATTGCGAACATGATACGCGTAACCAAGGCAGACCGCCGGCAGGCAATAGAGTGACCAACCGATGATACCCCAGTGAAACATCCCGTATGAGGCTGACCATTTCAACGCTTCCTCTGAGCGTGGTTCCATCTCAAAGGGAGGGTTCTCATAGTACTCAACCCACTCAATCGTACCCCAGTAAAGTATCGCAGTGCCAATACCGGTCGAAAACAACATGGCTATCCAGCTTAATGTTGAATGTTCAGGGTGCTCATTTGATGGGCCAAGCGTGATGGACCCGAATGGTCCAAGTGCAACGAGCAGCAGAAAAAACATTACGCCGATCCCGAACCAGATGTAGAGCAAACCGGTTTTGCCCGTAATAAAAGAGAATGTCCTTGTGATTGCCTCTTGGCTGGCCTGTGGTGCTAGAAGCAGCAATAGCGTGACAACAGCAATCACAATTCCCGTTGCAGTAAAAATAAACCAATCAATCTTAGGCTCTTCAGGTTCCATGAATGTGCTGCCGGTTTAACTTCAAAAACCGGCCCAGAAATATTTTTTATGCGCTGGCAAATAATCTACCCAGGGTCTTGATGTAGGCAAACCGTAAAAAGTGGAGCCACAGACTCACAAGGTCAGAGCCTCAAGATTCCGAAACTGCTCGAGTGCTTCAGGATTGATATAAAGCTATTACTTAAGCGCCTCATACACAGCCTTCCGAAACTCGGTCTCGGTCTTGCCATTGTAGGGATAAAGTCGGGCCATGAAGACGGCATAAAGTTTGTTCTTTGGATCGATCCAAAAATGAGTGGTATGGTATCCACCCCAGCCAAAAATGCCGTTGGGCGAATTTTGACTCTCTTTTTTTGTGTCTTCCAAGAAGTAAAACCCGAGCCCAAAGGCATAACCTTTGCGGGCATCTCCATAGCCGGGTATACCCTCCAATTGATCGCTTAGCATTAGGTCGAGTGTCTTGGGCAATATGATCTGTTTGCCGTTGGGCGCCTTGCCGCGATCGACCAGCATCTGGCAGAAACGTCCATAGTCCCCGAGCGTCGAAACGAGTCCTTCACCCCCGAGAAAGAGGGAGCTTTTGGGGGCATAATAAAGCTCATCCTCGGCCGGTGTTCCCGGTCGGAACTTCCCTTTGAGTTTCACAAACAATGGTTGAAAGCGGCCACGATCCTGCTCGGTGAGATAAAAACGGGTGTGCTCCATGCCAAGTGGCTTGAAAATTTCCCTTTCCAAAAACTTGTCGAACGGTTGACCGGACAGAATCTCGATTGCCCGCCCCATCACGGCGGTGCTAAGGCCATAGGTATGCTTTTTACCGGGCTGATGTTCGATGGGCTTGACCTCCAACAGATCGATCAACTCCACCAGGCTGTCGAGTTCCATGACCTCTTTCCAAGTGCCCTGCTGATCGAATGAACCATCGTAACCGGCAATACCGGAGGAGTGCCGTAGCAGGTCACGATAGGTAATTTGTTTTTTCAACGGCTCGGTTTTGCCACCCCCAGCCTTGACTCGCAGTTTCGCCAACTGTGGAATGATCGTCGAAACAGGGTCGTCCAGTTTGAATGCGCCTCGCTCATGAAGAATCATCGCAGCCACGCTGGTGATCGGCTTGGACATTGACCAGATGGGAAACATAGTTTTTTCCGTGATCGGCCGATCACCAGGAAATTTTGAAGTGGCGGCACGATGGTAAACCACTTTGCCATCACTGGCCAAAAGCGCGACGTTGGAAAGGCACACTTCATCGGCAATGAATTTTTTTTGCAGTTTATGGATGGCATTCAGCTTGGCGGGGGTAAAGCCAAGCTTGGCGGTATCTTGAACGGCACGGAATATCCCCTGTCCTAGTTCTACAGCGACGCCGTTGAGTCCAAAAACCGACAAGCAAAACAGGAAATAACACCGAAGTTTCATATTGTGTGCCGGTAAACTACCTCCTGAGAGCCAAGCAAACAAAATAAATCGCAACTCCTGCTTGGCCAAGCGGCAAATTAATCTCTAAGATTTCGGCCGAAAGCGCGTCGTAATGTTGGCGGGGTTCTGATCATGAGGTTACTGGGTATTTTTATAACGTTGGCCTTTGGGCTGGTATTATCGCAGGCACAACCAGCGGATCGAGAAGCGTTGTGGAGGGAGGTCGCGGACGCGGAGAAGAAAGGACTGCCCAAGACAGCGGCGGCCAAGCTACAATTGATCTACGACTCGGCAATGCAGGACGGCAAACATGCCGAGGCGATCAAGGCCCTGGCCAAGCGCATCACGCACGTGGGCGCGGTGCAGGGCAACAAGCCGGAGGAAAAAATCACCCGCCTGCAGGCCGAACTAGAGAAGACCCCCGACGAGGCCAAGCCGCTGCTGCAGACCATTCTTGGCCACTGGTACTGGCAATACTTCCGCGCGAACCGCTATCGCTTCCTGCAACGAACTGCCACCGCACAGCCGCTTGGCGAGGATTTCACAAAGTGGGATCTGCCACGACTTTACCGCGAGATTGATCTGCACTTTACCAACGCCCTCGCCGACGGCCGGCTGAAGACAATCCCCACCACCGACTTCGCCGACCTGTTGACCAAGCCAACGCTGCCGGAGAAGTACCGGCCGACGTTGTACGACTTCATCGCGCACGAGGCGCTTGGCTTTTATACGTCCGGTGAATTCGCGGCGG
>CAJWPV010000057.1 GCA_913045395.1 uncultured Verrucomicrobiota bacterium
CAGCACCTGCGTGGTAAACTCTTCCATCCGGATGAGCATCACGCCGATGATCACGTTGACAATGAGGCAGAAAATGAAGAACCATTGTATGGTGCGCAGCAGTGTCCAACGGACCCGATCAGAGTCCATCTCGGGCCACTCGATAAAGTAGAGATAAAAAATGAGGACAAGGAAATAAACCGCCTTGACCGGCAGTACGGTACTGCGCTCCATGAACCGGATTCGCGCACGCTGCGAGCCGTCATCGGGCGCAACAGACCTGAACAACTGGGACAGCCGCCACCAGTCTATCCTAGTCTTTGTGCCCCTTGGGGAGGCCATTTAATTAATCGTTCACCTGCTCTATGCCCAGCAACATCAGCGCACGGTTGGCAATCCCGTTCACGGGCCATAGACGCCCTATGCCCTCATAGCCGCACGATAACAGCCCCTCGTCTGGGCCAATAAACTCCGCGCCACGCTCCGTCAACGTCGCGACATTGGCCTCGGTGGCGGGGTGCTTCCACATGTTGCCATTCATCGCCGGAGCCACCAACAATTTGGCCTCGGGTCGCAGCGCCAGCGCCACACAGCCCAGCGCATCGCTGGCCATGCCGCAGGCCAACTTGGCCAGGGTGTTGGCCGTCGCCGGGGCTACCAACAGCAAGTCGGCCCGATCGGCAGCTCGGACGTGCGCGACACCGGTTTCCTCCTCGTCGTACAGGCTGGTAATCACGCGCCTGCGAGTGAGCGTCTGGAACGGGAGTGGCTTGACAAACTGCTGCGCCTCACAGGTCAGCACGACATCCACCTCGCACCCAGCCTTGGCCAACAGGCTCGCCAAGTCGATCGCCTTGTGAGCGGCGATCGAGCCACTCACACCCAGGACAATGTTTTTTGTTTCACCCATTGGTCAGGATGGCTTCGCGCTTGGCCAAGCGGACGCTCTCGATGATGCCAAGCAAACGCCCGGCGTCGGCCTCGCGGGTTTGGCTGGTCAGCGTATGGTCGAATTTTTCGGCCTGGGCCATTTCATCCTTCGCGATGGCCAGGCGCTTGGCGATCGCTTCATCGGTGTCGGTGCCCCGACCGCGAAGTCGATGCTCCAACTCCTTCAGGCTTGGTGGGCACAAAAAAACAGTAAGCAGCGATCGGCTCAAAACCGGGTCCGTCGCTGCTCGTTCGCGGATAGTTGCCGCACCCTGCACATCGATGTTGAGCAGCACATCACCTCCCCCCGCGAGTTTGGCACGTAGTTCCGACTTGAGCACGCCGTAGTGATTGCCATGTACCAGCGCATTTTCCAGAAATTCGTCACTATCGACCCGGGCGAGAAACTCTTCTTTGCCAAGAAAATAATAATCCACTCCTTCCACTTCCCCACTCCTCGGCTCACGGGTGGTACAGGTCACCGCGCGACTCACATCCGGCAGAGCTGAGCGCATGTTGTCACAAAGAGTGCTCTTGCCAACACCGGATGGTGCGGTAATGACCACCAAAAGCGGCGTGCTGGAAACGGCCGTGCTCATTCAATGTTTTGAACCTGCTCGCGGATTTTCTCGAGCTCGGTTTTCAGGGTAACCACCTCCCTGGAAATTACAGCATCGTTGGCCTTGGAGCCTACCGTGTTGATTTCCCGGAATATTTCCTGCGCCAAAAAATCGAGCCTTCGCCCCACCGGCTGGGTGGCACGAAGGCATTCCTCAACCTGGGCAAAATGACTGTCGAGCCGGGTTAACTCTTCAGTGATATCCATCCGGTCCGTATAATAGAGCATCTCCTGGAGCAGCCGATCATCATCCGCCCTGGGCATCTCGACATTGACATTGTTTAGTCGCCCAATCAGTCGCTCCCGATGCTGTTTCAACACCGCCGGCGCGCGCTTGGTGACCCGTTTGGCTGTGCGCCTCAACCCGGCTAAACGCTTGGCCAAGTCCCGGCCTAGGTTTACCCCCTCTTTCTCGCGCATGGCCTGTAATGCCTCGAGCGCCTGGGCAAACGCCCGCTTTACCGGGGTGCGAAACACCTTGGCATCAAGAGTCGGCTCGGAGGTCTCCAGCACGCCGGGCAAACGCAGCAAAGCCTCAAGCGAAAAGTCGTCCGGTATCCTCAGCAACTTGGCCAACCTGCCCAGTTCCCGCCGGTACACCCTGGCTTGACCTTCGTTGAAAGCAACTGAAACAGCCCTGCTCGCACCTGAATACCGCAGCGCCACCCTCCCGTTGACTCGACCGCGTGAGACGGAGGCGAGCACCATGTCGCGCAACTCGGACTCGATGAATCCCAACTCAGACGGAAGCCCCAACGACACTTCGACCTGTTTACGATTCACCGTGTTCAACTCGACGGTGATGTGCGCACCCCTTGCCGTGCATTCACCCCGACCGTAACCTGTCATTGATTTCATTGCTCCAGCACCATCCTACCCAAGGCTCGCATAGTAGGCATCCACCCGATCGGCGACATCTCGATAACCGATGTCCCTCTCGTAAATAATTTTGAACTGGTCGACCGACTCTTCCGTCCGTCCCATCGAGTTGAGCACGTAGCCGAGTTGGTAATGTAGATCCATTTTTTCGTCGTCCATGACCTCCTTCTTTTCCAGCGCCTTTTGCAGGGTGTTAGCCGCCATGTCATTCATCCCTCGCTTCGCAAAGCATCGGCCGATTTGCATCAACGACGCAATCTCCCGGTGGGGATTAGCCTGCGCGCGCTGAAAGGACTGGATCGCCAGGGTAGTTTCCCCAGCCTCAAGTTGCAGCACGCCAAGGTCGTACCGCAGGGACAGGTCGGACGGGTACGTGTCAGACAATCGCTGAATCTGCACCATCTCGAACGCCTTTCGCTCAGCGCTCAATCCTCTGGCCTCGCTTTCACCGGCCTGCTCGATCCTCCAGTCATACTGTTGCAGCTTAGTGTCCACGATAGCCCGATCCACAGCGGCATCTGAGCGAAGGTTGATTTTATTGAACCGTTCATAGTACTCGACGGACTGGTCATGATTTTTAACACGGCAATGCAACTCTGCCAGCGAGCGAATCAGCTTCAGGTTATTCGGCTCATCCCTGAGCCGTTCTTCGTACTCACGAATAAGATTCTCAGCAGTAGACTCCTGCTCCGAGCGGCGATTCTCCTGCTCTAGCAACACCGCCTCGGCCTCGTCCTTCAGAACCGCACGGTAGCCAGCCTCACCTGAGGCAACCTTGTCGTAACCTCCCTCTGACAGCGTACGGCTTGCCGTCAGGTTCTTTGAGAATTGCTGCACCTCCTGGTCGCCGGGGTGCGCCTTGGCCAACGCCGCACAGGTTTCCTCCGCCTTGGCCACGTCGCCGTTGTTCACCAAGGCCTGGCAATATTTCATGGTATTGGCCTTGTCCCCAGACTGATGCTTCATGACCAGATCCCAGGCAAATAGCGCCGTGCGCGGGAAATCGGCCGCCGCGGCTGCATCGGCCAGCAGCTTGTTGCCCATCACGCTATACGGGTCGTCATTTAAAATCTGCTCCGCCACCTCGATGGCCTCTACCGGATTCTTCTTCAACCTCAGTTGCCCTTTAGGCAGGAGCGATGAGGCAGTCGTCTTGCCGAACATCCGAAAAAAACCACTCCTCTTGCCAGCTCGCTTGAACTGGTTAAGTCGAAGTGCCTCGCGGCATTCGAAAAAACCCGGCTCAAGACGCAGCGCCTGCTCGAAGAGCTTGGTCGCATACTCGAGATTGTCCTTGCGCAGCGCGACAAGCCCCTTGCTAAAACACTCACGGGCCTGGGGCTGCACCTCTTTTCTGCTCTTTTCTGGCACTGTTAAAACCTGCTCAAACCGTACCTACAAAACCAACCTGATGCAAACAACCTCCAGCTCCGCAGCCTCGAGCTTCTCGGTTGATCTGTCTCTTAGGGTCGTGTACAACATTTGCCGCCGGTTATTGGCAGACATACATGAGCAGGGAAGGCAAAGAGGAAAAACAAAAAAACAACC
The DNA here is from genome assembly GCA_913045395.1 of uncultured Verrucomicrobiota bacterium. Lineage (GTDB taxonomy): Bacteria > Verrucomicrobiota > Verrucomicrobiia > Limisphaerales > UBA1096 > UBA1096. The sequence goes on from CAJWPV010000057.1 coordinate 3,956, forward strand.
ACATCGAGATCACCAACTCGAAGGAAAAAGACAACCCCATTCAAGTTGATCCAGAGCTGGAAAGCCAAGCGCCTGGCCAAACGGACGAAGAATCTGAAACCGAAGAGAAGGAAGAATTACCGCCACCCACTCCGGAGGAACTCAAGGAACTTCGGGAACAGGCGACCAAGGCGGAAGAATATTACGACCGACTCAAGCGACAGGTCGCCGAGGCCGACAACCTCCGCAAACGTTTGGCCAAGGAGAAACAGGATGCCATCCGCTACGCCAATGAGTCTCTCATCTTGGAACTTCTACCCACAATGGACAGCTTCGAGATGGCCATCAACGCCGCCCAGAAATCGGACGATAACTCGATCGATTCACTTAAGACCGGGATCGAGATGATCTACACCCAGATCAAGCGGACCCTCGAGGAAATTGGCGTCACGGAAATCGACGCCACCGGCCAAACGTTCGACCCTTCCCAGCACGAAGCAATGTCCCGGATGAAAACCAACAAAGCCAAGGAAGGCACCGTGCTTGAGCAAACCCGAAAAGGCTACCGCTTGCGGGATCGCCTTCTCCGGGCCGCATCCGTAGTCGTGGCCATCCCCCCCGATGACGCAGAGGAGGAAACCGAGCAATAACCATGACCAAGCGCGACTATTACGAAGTGCTCGGCTTGAGCAAGGGGGCCTCTTCGGATGAAATTAAAAAGGCCTACCGAAAGCTTGCCGTTAAACATCACCCCGACAAGAACCCGGATGACAAGGCGTCAGAGGAGAAATTCAAGGAGATTGGCGAAGCCTACGAAGCCCTGAGCGATCCTGAAAAAAAATCCGCCTATGATCAGTTCGGGCACGCCGCATTCAATTCCCGGGCTAGGGCCGGTCGAGGCGGGGGAGGCTTCCACGATCCATTCGATATTTTCCGTGAAGCCTTCAGCGGCGGTGGAGGCGGGGGCATCTTCGAGGATCTGTTCGGCGGAGGCGGTCAACGCAGTTCCTCCGGGCCGACTCGCGGCTCTGACCTTCGCTACGACATGAAGCTAAGCTTCGAGGAAGCGGTTCACGGGTGCGAAAAGGAAATTAGCCTCAGCAAACTCGATGCGTGCGAATTATGCAACGGCAGCGGAGCCGCTGACGGCGCGCGCCGGACCACCTGCAGCACCTGCAACGGCAGCGGGCAGGTCGTACAGTCGCAGGGCTTTTTTAGCGTGGCCCAGACCTGTCCCCGTTGCCACGGCAGCGGTTCCACCATCGACAAGCCATGCCCCAAGTGCAATGGCGATGGACGGCTCGACAAGACCAGCAAAGTCACCATCCGCGTCCCGGCTGGTGTCGATACCGGCGCACGACTGCGCTCAACCGGCAACGGCGAGGCCGGCGTGTACGGCGGAAAACCGGGTGACCTGTACGTCATGCTGCACGTCAAGGAGCATGAGGTTTTTGAGCGCGATGGCGACGACCTCCAATGCGAGGTACCGATTAGTTTTTTACAGGCAACACTTGGCTCGGAGATCGAGGTGCCCACCCTTAGCGGCAGCGCCCGCATCAACGTGCCGCCCGGAACCCAGTCAGCTACCATCCTGCGTCTTCGGGGTAAAGGCGTGAAGAACGTCCAGGGCTACGGACATGGAGACCTGCACGTGCGCGTTATTGTCGAGGTGCCCACCCGCCTGAACGCCGGGCAAAAAGCCAAGCTCACTGAGTTCGGCGAACTCTGCGACGAGCGCGTCAACCCGATGCGCAGTTCGTTCACCGAGAAGGCCAAGAAGTTTTTCAGCTAGTTAGTCCCTGTTTCATGCACCGTTTTTTTATCCCCCCGAAGGAGTGCCACAACAACCCGCTTCGACTCTCCCCACCGGAAGCCAAGCACGCCCGCTCTGTACTACGCCTACGCGAAGGCGACTGCGCCGTCGTCCTTAACGGCGCAGGCAAGGAACTGCTCTGTCAGGCCGAGAAGGTAAGCAGCGACTCCGTGTCGCTTAACATCGTCCAGGAAAACAACATTGACCCCCTACCCTTCGAGGTCACACTTTACCAGGCTGTAGCCAAGGGCAAGGCGATGGATTTCATTGTCCAAAAAGCCGCCGAACTAGGGGTGCACCGGATCGTGCCGGTGCTGTCCGAACGCTCCGTGCCGGACTGGGACGAGCCCAAGGCAGCAGCCAAGGTCGATAAATGGCGAAGCATCTGCGTCGAGTCCATCAAACAGTGCGGCTCCGCTTGGCTGCCCAGGCTAGAATTGCCGATGAACCCCAGAGACGCTCTGACTGACGCGCGTCAAACCGAGTTGGCTCTGATTGCCACGCTGCAACCCGACGCAAAACACCCTCGCGAACACATCGATGCTTATTCCACAGAGCATGGCCAAGCGCCGGGCAAACTGGCGATCTGGATCGGACCGGAGGGCGACTACACTCCGGCGGAAATCAACACCATTCGCACCGGTGCCCTGCCGATCACACTCGGCCCGCTCGTGCTCCGCAGCGAGACCGCCGCCATTTACTGCCTCTCCGTGCTCAATTACGAACTCCAATCCCACCACTAGCCGCCTGGGCTATGCAGAGGCTTCCTTCATGTAGCGCAGGCTCTCTCGGGCGATCGTCTCGGGGCCTTCCTCGAAGTCGAATACCTCAACAGAAACGAAGCCATCATAATTGACCTCTTTGAGTGCACCAAAAATCGGCTTAAAATCGATATCACCGAAACCGGGGCCCTTTAGGTTGGCATCGTTCGCATGGAAGTATGCGAAGTTCGGGTGCGAGTCGCGGATGATATCCGGAATCGGCTTGAGGTCGGAACACATTGCTTTCACATCTAGGATGATCTTGAAAGCTTCACTGTTGAACTGCTCAATAAACTCAATACCCTTCTCGGCTGTGTTTACAAAATTCGTTTCCGACGGAGCCAGCGGCTCAAAACAAATCGTCACCGCCTTATCCTCAGCCATTTTTATCGACGGGGCAAATGTCTGTCTCGCCAGTTCCCACGCCTGCTCAAAACTAACACCCGGCAGCAGGTTTCGCTGCTTGGGCGAACCAACGACGATTGCTTCACCGCCAAGGTCGGCGCAAAACCTCACTAGTTCACAAAAATAATCCGCCGTTTTGCGACGAATTTCCGGATCGGGATGCGTCATGTACATGCCTTCGGTCTTGATCAGCACCCAGTGTACCGCCGAGATTCCAATACCGTTATCCGCCGCTGCATCCCTAATCCGATGCCGCTCCACAACAGACACCTCTGTCACGTACTGCGCCAGCGTAAACGGCGCAATCTCGATCGCATCGTAGCCGGTCTCGGCAACAAACTTGATCGAATCGTCAATCGACCAGCCCTCGAAAACCTCATTGCAAATGGCAAACTTCATTTTGTTGATTGGCTAAAACCTAGCATACAAACACAGTCAGAATAGATATTCAGGCTAATTCACAAAAGTGGGCCAGCAGCCGCACGGCTTGCTTGCTGACTTGGAGGGATTGATAGAGCACTTCCCCATGACTAATCGGCGAGTTGCCCAGGCCAGCGGCCGCGTTGGTGATGCATGACAACCCGGCGACCTCGAGCCCCAGTTGTCGGGCAACGACCGCCTCCGGCACTGTGCTCATGGCAATGGCATCGGCACCCAGTTTTGCGAGGGCGCGAATCTCTGCCGGCGTCTCATAGCTTGGTCCCGACACAGCCACAAAAACACCGCTCTTCAACTCAATCTCGCAGTCGGCGGCGGCCTGGACAAGCGCTTGACCAAGTGACTCGGAGTAAGCCGCGGACATGTCCACAAAG
>CAJWPV010000058.1 GCA_913045395.1 uncultured Verrucomicrobiota bacterium
ATCGAGAACCCCAAAAACGTGCGCCGCTCCGAGGGTGCCCTTGAGGTGCGCGGCAAGACGCTCATCCATTCCGACAAACCGGCGACGAAGATCACCGAGGCGGTTCGCCGCACTGGCGAGATCACTGTTGAGGCTTGGGTGCGCCCGGCCAATACCAAGCAATCCGGGCCGGCGCGGATCATCTCGCTCTCCGGTAACAGTTCGCAGCGCAATGTCACGCTTGGCCAGGAAGGGAACCAGTTCGACGCGCGTTTTCGCACGACCGACACCAGTGGTAACGGCCTGCCCTCGCTCAGCAGCCAGGTCCGAAGTTTGTCGCTGAGATTGACCCATGTGGTTTACACGCGGAACCGCCTGGGTCTTGCGCGTTTGTTTGTGAATGGAAAACTTAGCGGAGACAAAACCGTTGGTGGCAAGCTGTCGAACTGGGACAAGTCTTTTATGCTTGGTCTGGCCAACGAACTTACCAAGGGACGACATTGGCTTGGAACCTATCACTTGGTGGCCGTTTACAGCCGTGACTTATCGAAGAAGGAGGTTGCTGAGCATTACAAGGCCGGTGTCAGTGCCGGGAACCCGGAGGTAATGTTGGCCGCATCGGCTCAGTCGGCCAAGGAAAAGTTTTTCGATGATGAGATCGTCCCACTGCTTTCGCGGCACTGTCTCGAATGTCACGACACGGCAACCCGCAAGGGAAAGTTGGACTTATCGAAGAAAGCAACGGCGTATGCTACCGGTAAAAATGAAACCGTGATTATTCCCGGCAAGGCAGCAAAGAGTTTGTTGTGGGAAGTGGTGGAATCGGGCGACATGCCGGACGAGCGTGATCCGTTGAGCGCGGACGAAAAGAAACTGCTGCGAAAGTGGATCGACGACGGCGCCGTGTGGACCACGGAGGAAATCGACCCGCTGGCCCACACGCACGACCGGCGCGCCAACAAAAACTGGGTTCGCCGCCTCACGGTGCCGGAGTATATCGAGACCGTGAGGAGCCTGACCGGCGTGGACATCGCGAAGGAGGCGCGGGAAATCCTGCCGCCGGATATCCGGGCCGACGGCTTCAGTAACACCTCCTACAACCTCTCCGTGGATCTCAAGCACATTGAGGCCTACTCGAGGCTTGCCGGCATCATCGTCGGAAAAATGAATGTGCGGCAATTTGCAAAGCGCTTCTCAAAGAAACAGGGATTCACCGACGATATCATGCGCGATCTCGTGGCCAAGATGGGCAAATGGTTATTGCGCGGGCCACTCGAGGATCAAGAGGTGGCGGCGTTTCGCGGGGTTTCCACCACGGTGGCTGCCGCGGGGGGGACGTTCGAGGAGGCTCTCACGCTGCTGGTCGAGGCTATGCTGCAGTCGCCCCGCTTCCTCTATCGTGTAGAAAACGAGCGCGGCGACGGCACCGCCTGGCCGGTGAGCGAATACGAGTTGGCCTCGCGGATGAGCTACATCATTTGGGGTGCACCGCCCGATGCTCAACTGCTCACGGCGGCCGAGAACGGCCAACTCTTCGAGGAGGACGGCTTGAATGCGCAACTCAAGCGGATGCTCGACGACCGGCGCGCAGCCAAGCGGTCCGCCGAGTTTATCCACGAATGGCTCAACCTCGGCCGCTTGGCCAACTTGAAGCCCAACCCGGAAAAGTTTCCGCAATGGAATGCCGACTTGGCCAACGACATGCGTGCCGAGACGATCGCTTTTTTCGATGACGTGGTATGGAAGCAAAAACGCCCGATGGCCGACCTGCTCAATGCCAAGGTCACCTACGCCACTCCACGCTTGGCCAGGCACTACGGCCTGCCTGTACTGGGTGAGGGCCTGTCCAGGTACGACCTGAAATCCGTCCCCGAGCGGGGCGGTCTGCTGACTCAAGGCAGCGTGTTGACTATTGGCGGCGATGAGGCGTCGATGGTGACGCGCGGACTCTTCGTGCTGCACGACCTTCTGCGAAGCGGGGTGAAAGATCCGCCGCCATCGGTCAACACCGAGCCGGTGCCATCGAAGGCCGGATTGACCCAGCGCAACATCGCCAGGAAACGCATCGCGGACAAGACCTGCGGCGGCTGCCACATTAAGTTCGAGCCGCTGGCGTTCGGGCTGGAAAAGTTCGACGGTATCGGCGCGTTTCACGAAAAGGACGAGCACGGCAACACCCTCCGTGACGACGGCAAAATCCTCTTTCCCGGCACGGCCAAGACGGTGCCGTACGAGTCCTGCGCCGAGTTGATGAACCTGCTCGCCGGCAGCGACCGCGTCCAGCAATGCCTGACCTGGAAGGTGGCCCAGTTCGCGCTTGGCCGACCGCTTGGCCCGGCCGACACTCGCACGCTTGACAAGGTTCACCAAGCCGCGCAGAAGGCGGGTGGCACCTATGCCAGTCTGATGCGGGCCATCGTAAAAAGCGACCTAGTGCAAAAAATACAAACCGAAGCAAATTGATGAACAAAATAAACAGGCGAACCGTGCTCAAGGGATTGGGTGGCATGACGATTGGCCTGCCCGTCCTCGAGGAGATGGCCATCCTGGGCGCTGTGGCGGCCAAGGCCAAGGCCGTGCCGGTGCGGGCGTTCAACTTGTTTTTCGGGCTCGGCGTACCCGCCCCGCTGCAAACGGAGGGGTTCGAAGGCGTGCTCGAGCCGCTCAAGCCTCTCCGAGACAAGCTGCTCATTGTGCGCAAGGTCGACCAGGTGCGCTGTGATGTCAGCGGCATCAACGCCCACTACGATGGTGCGACTGGCTCGTTCACGGCCATGCCGGCCGGAGGTGAGGCCAAGGCCGGCGGCCCCTCCATTGACCAGGTCGTTCGCAAAACTTTTTATCCCGACGGCATGCCGGCCGGAATGGTGCCGACGCTGATTGGCGGGACGTACTTCCGCCGAAGCCGCGTTGGGCGATACGTGCATAGCTACCATGCCGACGGCACCGTCGCCGGGACGATGCAGGAAAAACCACGTGACCTATTTGACCGCGTGTTCGGAATGGTGTCCTTCGATGTCGGTGGGGATGCCCGCAAGCAGCGGCTCAAGCGCAGCGTGCTCGACACCGTCGTGGGGCAGTACAAGTTTTACACTGGTGCCAACTCCCCGCTTGGTGCGGCGTCCAAGGCCCGTGTCACCGAGCACCTCGAGCGCATCCGCGAGTTCGAGCAGCGCGCCTTCGAGATGAAAAAGAAACTTCCCGGGGCACCGACGCTCCCGCCGCGCTCGAAGGTCGCCCATGGCGGGCCGGCCGACCCGGGCGGGATGGGTATCGACATCACGCTCGAGGAACTTACCACTGAGTGGCGTCTGATGGCTGACCTGTACGCATTGGCCATCCAGATGGATCGCGTGCGGTTCGGCTCCCTGACTTTTCTCGCCGCCGGCGAGCGCATCCGACTGACTGGCGACTACGAATACGGCGGACGAAAAGTTTTCCAGTTCGACGATGCAACCCAGCACAACGCCACCGCCGACCAGGGCTGCAGCCACGAGTGGTGGCACAAGTTTAGCGAGGAGAAAAAGAACACACAGCTCCGCGCCCATGTCCACATGAAGATGCGCGAGCTCGCCTATTTTCTGAATCGGCTCGACGAACAGAAGGAGGCTAACGGCCGGTCGATCCTCGAGAACTCAATGATCACTATCTCCACCGAGTCGGGCGATGGCCGGCACAATGACTCCAAGCGCGAACTCTCCGGGGTGTTCCACGCGATCACCGGCGCGAACGGCCGGTTCAAGTCCGGCATCGTCGACGTGGGCGCCGAGGGACTCGATGTGTATAACACGATGCTCGGGGCCGTGGGGGCCAAGGGCAGGCTCGGCCCGGGCAAGCGCGAGCCCCGCCACATCAGTTCCATCCTGGCCTAAGCTTTGGCCAGCAACCGCTTATAAAGCTCGTACTGCCGCTCGACGAGTTGCTCGACGCTGAATTCTTCTTTTACGAGTTCTCGGCCCGCTTGGCCAAGCGTGGTTCGCAATGGCGCATCGTTGGCCAGCTTGGCCAGACTCTCCTCCAGCTTGAGCAAGTCGCCCGGCTCGATGAGGTAACCGGTTTTTTTGTCGAGACAGACTTCGCCCGCGCCGTCGCAGTTGAAGGCCACGACCGGCTTGGCGGCGGCCATGGCCTGGGGCAGGGCACGCGGCAGGCCTTCGCGGCGGGAGAGGTGCACGAGCGCATCCATCACGCCGATGAGTGACGGGATTTCGGCAGGCGGCACGAGGCCGGTGAAGAGAAAGTTTTGCTCGCAGCCGATCTGTTTAGCCAAGCGCTCGAACCGCCCGCGCCACACGCCGTCGCCGACGAGCAGGAAGCGAATATTAGGGATGCGCCTGGCCAGGCGCGGCGCGATGTCGAACAGGTCGTCGTGACCCTTCAACTCGAAGAGCCGGGCAATCTTGCCGACGACAAAGTCGCCCGGCGACAGGCCAAGTGACTCGCGCTTAGCTGGGGAGTTTTCCGCCTCGAGGAACGGTTGCAGGTTGAAGCCGCTCGGGATGCGCGTGTAGTCGTCCGCTTGCCCGATACCGGCGGCGAGGTATTGGTCGCGCATGGCGTCGGCGACGTTGATGAAGTGGTCGGTCATCCGCCCGGCCAAGTGCTCGGCGCTGCGGAATAGACCGTTGGCCAGGCAGCCTTGAAACGGGCCGAACGACGGGCCGTGAATCGAGTGGATAATTTTTCGCACGCCGGCGCGCCTGGCTGCCAAGCGCCCGATGAAGCCGGCTTTTCCGCTGTGCGTGTGCACGATGTCCGGCCGGAACGACTCGAACCCGCGCTTGAGCTGCCGGCAGGCAAGATAGTCGCTCAGCGGCCGGATGGGCCGGATGAGATTGGGGACGCGTTGAAACAGTCCGTCGACCTTTTCAACGAGCGGCTCGAGTGAGCCTTCAGGGCCGGTGGTGGGGCCGCAGTAAAGTCGGACATCAACATCCAGTTTTTCCTGCAAGCCAAGGACAGTAGCGACGGTGTTTTCCTGTGCGCCACCGATGATGAGACGGGTGATGACATGCGCGACGCGCATGGGTTAGAGCTTGCTGCCCTGCAGTTGTTCCATCCGGGTTCGCACCTGCTTCAACTTCTCCGTCGGGATGGATTGAGGGTCGGCGTACTTCAAGTAAAGTCCGTAGTTTTTGAGAGCCTCGCTCGATTGGCCTTTCGCCTCGGCTATTTGGGCGAGGTTTAAATAAATACCAGGGGCGTCCGGCCAGAATACTTGAAGTTTTTCGTAGTCCGCCTTGGCGTCGTCGTATTGTTTGGTAGCCATGTACGAGGTGGCGCGCCGCGAGAAGACTTCACGATTGTATGTGCTCTCATCAATCAATTCAGTGAAAATCGAAATCGCGTTCTCATGCTGATTCATTTTCATGTAAATGGTGGCTTTCTGGAACTTGAAATTGTCCGTGCCGGTACGATTGATGGCGTGGTCGATGTGTTTCATCGCCGATTCAAAATCGCCCTTGTTAGTGAATGCGTCGGCGATCAACGAAATCAGGTTGGTCTCTTCCAGCGAGTTGGCCTGCTCGATGGCTGACTCGTACACCGCGACCGCCTCGTCGTAGCGTTTCAACCTTGAAAGCAATTGGCCTTTGTCCTTAAGGGTGTTCAGGTCGTCAGGATGACTCTTGAGCCAGTCGTCGAGCAGTGCCAAGGCTTTCTCGTTCTGGTCGTGATCCAAGTGAAAAGCCAGCATAGTGTGGAGGCCAGGAATGGAATTCATGTGCGACTTCAACTGGTTGACCAAATATTTTTCGGTCTCTGCTGGGCTGGAATTGGCCAGTAACAAACCTGCCTGGAGCCGGATCAACTTGATTTGCTGGTCGGAAGTAAAAGGGTTTGCCTCGTTCATTGCCGCGAGGCGATCAATGAAGAGTTTTGCCTTTTCGGTTAGCCTGTAGGACATAAACATGTCCGCGATGAAAAAAATAGGATCTGGGAATGTGGTCGTGAGTTCGGCGGCTCGCGTCAGTTCATGATAGGCTTGGCGAATCTGTGGCAGCCGAGATTCGGTCTTTTTTGAGAAGTATCGGCCAAGCTGAAAACAGGCCTGCGGCTCATCGACGGGGCCGTATGTTCTCAGAGAGGAATCGATTTCATTTTCGGTTATCTTCCCGTCGTCGTTTACGTCGAACAGCTTGTCTGCTTCAATCAGTTGGTCCAATTCTTCATAAAATTCATAGTCGGACTTGTCGTTGATTCGGCGAAGATTGGCTTGGGCAATAAGATTCCCTTTCGGACTCCCCCGGTAAAGTTTGCAGGCGGCGAAGAAGAGCCTCTCGGCAGCCTTCGGTTGATTGTTTCGGGCGAGGCTCACTCCCCGATAGTTCAGGTTTCGGGAGATCCAACCCATGATGATCAGCGTGTCGAGAAACTGATTTTTCCGCAGTTCTTCGCTTTCCTCGGCGAAGTCGTCGAACTGCTTCTCGATCGCCTTGGCGAGGGTTGTGCTGGCTGTGACCTGCTCGCTGGTAAGAGGCGGTTTGTCCAGCGAGGCGGCCTCGGAGGAGTAGGGCATCAGCCGGAAAACCCCTTTCTCCGGTTTCAGGTAGAACTGCTCGAAAAAGTATCCGAAGCTGGGGTGCGGGTAGTAAATAGGTTTGTGGGCGTTGATTGCGTGAAGCCTATCGAGGATAAAAAACTTATCAACGTGCTTGGAACTGGCAATCTCCTCGGGCAATTCCGGCCAAGCGGAATCGCGCTTGGCCAAGCGCGTTTGATAGTCGGGTGACTCCAATGAGTGCGTCTGCACCAGCAGGTTTTGCCCACCGGCGTCGGACCGCGCCAACTCCGCCCGCAGGAGCTGGCTTTGTGGGGTCATATCATTGTCAGTAAAGAGGATGGCTTTCCCGTCCGGCAGATTGTCGGCCAGCCATTTTGCGTAGGTACCAGCCACGTCGTTTTTGTTGTTGACGGCGACGGTTCCCAAATTCCGCCAAGCCAGCATTGCGATGACCACTAGGGCGGCGATCTGCAGCCCGATATGCAGCCCCCGATTCAGTGCCTTGCCCAACTCGGACGGCTTGCGCCATTGCCGGGCCTCTTCCTTCCCGGACAGCAGCAACAGGTACCCCAGAAAATACCCGATGTTCAGCGCGCCAAGATAGTAAAAGGTCAGGAACGGCGCGCCGATGCCGGTGACCTGCGGCAGGTCGACCAGTTTTCGCGGGCTGACCACGTGGTCAAATGCCACATAAATGCAAACTGCCAGGAATAGAAAATGCACCAACCTGAGGAGGCCGGACGTGATTGCCGAGGCGGCGGCGTTTGTGTCACCAAAATTCGCTGGCCAACGAATGCTCACCAGCAGCAACGGCAGGATCGCCGTGGAGGCCATTACTATTACCATCAGCCGCTGGCTAAACAGGTTCCCGAGGAACGACTTCTGCAGACCAAGGTTGGCCATCAGCACATCCGCGAAGTTCTCCCCGCTGCCGGATATCATGGCGACCACCGGCAGCAACAAATAGAGCGATAAGCCAGCCAGGCCGTTCAACGCCAGCTTCAGCGGCAGGCCTTCTCGGAACAGCCGCATGCGAGCTGTCCAGAGCAGGGAGACACAGAACAGCGGCAGGAATCCCACCATACCCCAGTTGTTCGTG
>CAJWPV010000059.1 GCA_913045395.1 uncultured Verrucomicrobiota bacterium
TACGAGACGATCGAGGTCAACGGCCGCCTGCCGCTGCTCGAGCCGATGAGCGAGATTGCCGGGCGCATGTCGGTGCTGGTCGGCGGCTACTTTTTGGCCCGCCACTACGGCGGCGCCGGCATCCTGCTCGGCGGTGTGCCGGGCGTGCTGCCGGGGCGCGTGATGGTGCTCGGCGGCGGCGCGGCAGGCGTCAACGCCGCCCGGATGGCCACCGGTTTGGCGGCGGACGTCACTATTCTCGAGGTCGATGCCGAGCGGATGCGCTTTCTCGACATCACGCTGCACACCGCCAACACGCTGTACTCCAGCGAGGCGCACATCCTCGAGCAATTGCCGAGCGTGGATCTGCTGATCGGTGCGGTGCTGGTGCCCGGAGCCAAGGCGCCCAAGCTGATCAGCCGCGACATGTTGCGCTGCATGCGTCCCGGCAGCGTGCTGGTGGACATCGCCATCGACCAAGGCGGCTGCGCCGAGACGTCGCGCCCGACCACCCATCACGACCCCGTGTTCGTCGAAGAAGGCGTCACCCACTACTGCGTGGCCAACATGCCGGCAGCCTACGCACGCACCGCCACCCAAGCGTTGACCAACGTCACCCATCGCTACGTCGAGATGCTCGCCAACCACGGACTCGCCGAGGCTTGCGAACGTGCGCCCGAGCTGGTCGGTGGCATCAACACCCACAACGGACACCTCACCTGCCCCGCCGTTGGCCAAGCACTTGGCCTAGAGTGGCAGGAGGCCAAGTTGTAAATCAGCACTCGTTCCGCTTGGCCAAGCGCGACTCCAAGTGCTTTAATCCCCCCGATGCAAAAGGATGAGATTGCGGACATCCTCAAGGAGATCGGGGTGTTCCTCGAGTTGAAGGGTGAGAACCCGTTCAAGACGCGCGCCTACCAAAACGGCGCGCGCACTCTCGAGAGCCTCACCGAGCCGTTGGCCAAGCTCGTCGAGGAGGAACGCCTGGGTGACATCAAGGGCATCGGCAAGGCGTTGGCTGAGAAGATCACCGAGCTGGCCACCACCGGCCGCCTTGCCTATTACGACGAGCTCAAGGCCTCGATCCTCGCCGGCCTCATCGCCATGCTCAACATTCCCGGTTTGGGGCCGAAAAAGGTCAAGGCCGTTTACAGCAAACTTGGCATCGAGACCGTCGAGGCACTCGAGCAGGCATGCAAAGACAGCCAACTCGCCGTGCTGCCCGGCTTCGGCAAAAAGACCGAGTCGAAAATCCTCGAGGGTATTGAGTGAACGTTGACCTGGAACCCTACATCTACCGGCCGCACCCGATCTAGCGGTGCTGGCAGTGCCACCCAAGTGTGCCGTGAGGGTTATTCGTCAGCAGTCAATTGCCAATGGCCTACTCAAGTTTGGTCGAGTGGTCGCTCACACATCGCCACTTGCGTTCTCCGGTAGACATTTGTTTCCGCACCCAGGCACCCCAATGAAGGACTTTCGTATAGCTAACGACTTATTAACCTGATGACGACAAACAACGTATACTAACACCTAATAATAAACTAATAATGAGAATAAAGATCAATATATACATAAAAAACGGTCTTCTTGCCGGAGCGATACTATATCCCGCCCTCGAAAACACCTACGCAGAATCTGAATTGGAAAAAGCGTTAAAGGACGGGAAGGCATCAGCGGATGCCCGACTCAGGTATGAGCATGCAGAGGTGGGTTCACTGGAAGAGGCCGATGCCTTGACCATTCGAACCCGTCTGGGATACGGCACCGGTGATTTCCGCGGGTTTAAAGCATTTTTTGAGGCTGAGGACACGACCGCAATCAATGATGATGAGGACTATTCAGTACCCGCACCTTTAGATCAAAAGGTATCTGGAACTTCAATCATTGCAGACCCGGAGGGTACTCAAATAAACAGGGCCTGGCTGAGTTACAGTTACACTGACACATCCATTAAATTAGGTCGTCAAAGAATATATTTGGATAATGCCCGTTTCATTGGCAATGTTGGATGGAGGCAAAGTGAACAGACCTATGATGCTGTAAGCCTTACAAACAACTCAATTCCTGACACAAGGCTTTTTTATGGATATCTGGACCAGAAAAATGATATCTTTTACAATTATGTAGAAATGGATACTCATCTGATAAACCTTTCCTATTCGGGAATACCCAACAACACCTTAACTGCCTATGGCTACCTCATAGATTTTCCCGGCGCAGCGGTGAACTCAGTGGATATCACCGGTGTCAGTGCAACAGGGGAATACCCTATAGATGATAATCTTTCATTAAATTACCGGATTGAATACGCCTATCAGAAGGAGGGTGATGATGCTCCGGTGGATTATGAGGCCGATTATTATCATTTATCGGTTGAAGGCGCCTGTTCCGGTTTTTCTCTTGGTGTTGGGTATGAGTTTCTTGGAAGTGACGATGGAAAAGCAGGTTTCAAAACACCGTTGGCTACACTTCATGCGTTCAACGGTTTTGCCGATCTCTTTTTGAGCACGCCGAAAGACGGATTGGAAGATATCTATGTGGCGGCTGGATATAAGTTCGGTCCTGTGCCGGTAAAACTTATTTATCACGACTTTGAGTCGGACGAAGGGGGAATAGACTACGGATCTGAGATTGATTTGGTGGCATCCTACAAAATCAGCCAGAACACAACAGTGTTGGCCAAATACGCCAATTTTGAATCCGATTGGATTGGCAAACCGGATGTCGATAGATTTTGGCTCCAGTTGCACTTTAAGTATTAGTTGACAGAATGATATAAGGAGTCAGGGAAAGAGGCGTGACAATGGATCGACGTCATTCGGTTGGGTGTCACGTGTGCCAGGCAGCAGGCTTAGCGTCTGCGCTGCTTAAGTGCAAATCTCGTTGATCACACAGCCGTAGACGCCTGTCAGTGTCTCGACGCTGCCTTGGTGCAAATAGGAGAGTTGCTCGTGGTCGATGCCCATTAAATGCATCTTCGTCGCGGTGGAACTTTGAATCTTCCCCGTTGTAGATTTTAGCAGCCTCCTAACTCCCCTTCTCTTTTGCTGGCAAACCTCTGTTCCTACTGCCATTATTCGCACACCACAATTTCTGTAATGAAACACCTGATCGAGTTATCCAAACTGGTCTACTGCTTTCGTTAGTCTGGACCCTTTCTAGGCGCCCAGACTAACTCTTCAAACGGACCAGTTTAAGTAACCTCGACCAGTTGCCCGGGTGGACGTCAAGAAACGATAGCAGACCAGCAACAAGGGATAAGTTTTTTTGCACTGGTTTTTTATTCTAACTGGGCCAACGCATTATGATTAGAACCTTTCGCCGTAACATGGTGATTCGATTGATTCCCGCACTTTTGATAGGCTACGCCTGCTCAGCGATCGGGCTGGTGGCCGAGTCGGTGAGTTTCCAGGAAGAGATTCAGCCTGTCCTGAAAAACCGTTGTTCGCGCTGCCACTCCGGGCACAAGCGCAAGGGCGGGTTTTCCATCGACACGCGCGACGGATTCATCAAGGGGGGTGAGTCCGGCGCCGCTGTGGTCGTCGGGCAAAGCGCGAAGAGCCTGCTAATCGAGATGGTTACAGCCGAGGATCCAGACGACAGGATGCCGTCCAAGGGCAAGCCGCTGACGCTTGGGCAAATTCAATCAATCCGGGCATGGATCGACGAGGGGCTGACTTGGCCGGAGGGGTTTAGTTTTACAGACTGGCGACTGGCTCCGCTGGCACCCCGGGTGGTCGAGTTGCCCAAGGGCGACGAGTCGGCCAACCCGATCGACCGCTTGGTGGGTGCTTACTGGCGAGAGCACAACCTAGAGGGTTTGCCAGAGTTGGTTGGCGACCGGGCATTTGCCCGCCGGGTGTGGCTTGACCTGACCGGGTTGCTGCCGTCGCCGGTTGAGTTGGAGGTGTTTGTTGGTGACTCGTCGCCGGGCAAGCGCAGCCATCTGGTCAATAGATTGATTGATGACAAGCCGGCCTATGCCAAGCACTGGTTGACGTTTTGGTCCGACATGCTGCGAAATGCATACCGGGGCACCGGTTATATCGACGGGGGCCGCAAACAAATCACCCAGTGGCTTTACAATGCGCTCCACCAAAACATGCCGTACGATAAGTTTGTGCGTCAATTGATCGATCCGGTGGACGGATCGGGTGGCTTTATCAACGGCATCAAATGGCGCGGGGTGGTTACGGCCGCGCAGCGCCGTGAAGTGCAGGCTTCGCAAAACATCGGGCAAGTGTTTCTGGGGACAAATCTCAAATGCGCCTCGTGTCACGACAGTTTTGTGAGCCGTTGGCTGATCAAGGATGTCTGGTCGCTCGCCAGCGTGTTCGCCGATGATCCGCTGGAGATTTACCGGTGCGGCAAGGAAACGGGGAAATTCGCGCAACCGGCTTTTCTTTATCCTGAGTTGGGAGCTATCGACCCCGGAGCGCCCAAGGCCAAGCGCATCACGGCGGTGGCCAAGATCATCACCGACCCCGCCAACGGCAGGCTGGGGCGGACGTTGGTCAACCGGCTTTGGGCGGAACTGATGGGCCGCGGGATCGTTGAGCCGGTGGACGACATGGACCGGGAACCGTGGGACGCCGACCTGTTGGACTGGCTGGCGGTGGACTTCGTGGAGCATGGCTACGACATGAAGCACACGCTGCGGCTTATCTGCAACTCACGGGTGTATCAGTCGAGCGTGGACACGGTCGGCACAAACGGTTCGGCGGATGCAGTTGTGTTCCGCGGACCGCTCCCGCGGCGCATGTCGGCCGAGCAATTCATCGATGCTCTCAGTTCGCTCACCCGGACGGCACCGGGCGATCTGGCCGCCAAAATCACCGAGCCGGGAATCAATCCCGCCGGATTACCAAGTTGGATCTGGGCGGACAAAAAAGCCGCCGAGACTGCTCCCAAGGAAACCGTGTACTTCCGCAAGACGTTTGCGGTGGATGGCAAGCTGGAGACGGCGCAGGCCGTGGTCACCTGCGACAACGAGTTTGTCTTGTTTGTGAACGGTGCTCGACTCGCGAAGGGCAAGGAGTGGAACGAACCAGTGCATGTGGATCTTGCGCCCCATCTGCTTCCCGGCAAAAACACAATCGCCGTGAAGGCCACCAATATTGCCCCGAGCCCGGCCGGGCTGGCGTTCCGGGTGCAACTGGGGAGCCGAAGTTTGATGAGTGACAACTCTTGGATTATGAGCCGGAAGGCGACTGAGGGGTGGCAGCAGCCGGGATTCAAGGCGGCAGGCTGGCAGCATGCAGTGGCGCTTGGCCCGGGCGGCATGACTCCGTGGAATTTCGCCGCAGCGCTTGGCCAAGTGACGAGCATCGTCCGGGCGTCGCTGGTCAACGACGATCCGCTGAGCCGAGCTCTGGGCCGGCCTAACCGTGAAAACGTGGTCACTCGGCGTGACTCGTTGGCTACCATGCTGCAGGCGCTTGAGTTGACCAACGGTGTCACGCTGAATAGCAAGCTCAAGGAGGGTGCGCGGCACTGGATCAAGGCTGAGGGAGGAGATCCGGCGCGGTTGATCGAGCAACTGTATCAAGAAGCCATGGGCCGCAGGCCAAGCGAGCGGGAAGTACAAGTTGCCGAGGAGTTGCTGGGGACTCCCGTGGAGGCTCAGGCGGTGGAGGATCTGTTGTGGATCGTCGCCATGCTGCCGGATTTTCAATTGATACGATGATGACTCAATTAACACAGACAGGAAATTTGCACCATGTCATTTGAACAGACTCAAAATCGCCGCGAGTTTCTGAAGCGTACCGGCGCGGCCACCATGGGCGCCATGGCTGCGGGCGCGCACGGGACGGCGAACACGGCGGCGGCCGCCAATAAAATTGAGCCAACCGCCGACACCTGCATCCTGTTGTGGATGGCCGGAGGCATGGCCGCGCCGGACACATTCGATCCCAAGCATTACGAACCGTACAAGGAGGGGCTGGACGTCAACCGGGTTCTTAGCACCTTTCCGGCGATCGACACGGTGGTCGATAACATCAAGTTCACAAAGGGGTTGGAGCACTTGGCCAAGGTCATCGACCGGGGCACGCTGATTCGCTCCCACGTCCTGCCCGACTTGGGCAACATTCTGCACTCTCGCCACCAATATCACTGGCACACCGGCTATGTGCCTCCAGTGACTGTGGCCGCGCCTCACATGGGCGCCTGGATGGCCCAAGCGCTTGGCCCGCGAAACCCGGCTATCCCCGCTTTCGTCGATATTGGCCAACGCTTCAATGCCGGTGAACGGGAAGAACTCAAGGCGTTTCATACGGCCGGATTCCTCGGTTCGGAGTACGGGCCGTTCCTCGTGCCGGAGCCGGAGGACGCTGTGCAGACTGTGCGCCCGCCCAAGGGCATGAGTCCGCAGCGATTCCAGCGTCGGTACAAGGCGTATCGGGAAATGGTTCAGGCATCACCCGCGTTCAAGGCGACTGATGATTTCCAGCGGGATAGCCTGCTTCGCTCGATCGATAGTGCCTACCGTCTGCTCGACTCACCGGCAGCCAAGGCGTTCGACCTTGATCTCGAGTCAAAAGAGACGTTTGACAAATACAACACCGGGCGTTTTGGACAAGGATGCCTATTGGCGAGGCGCCTTACGGAAGCCGGGGCGCGTTTCATTGAGGTGACAACTGAGTACGTACCATTCCTTCATTGGGACACACACGAGAACGGCCATGCCACCACCGTCGAGCTGAAGCAACAGATCGATCAACCCATCGCCCAACTCGTGCTGGATCTCGAGGAGCGCGGCTTGCTGGATCGCACACTGATCGTGTTGGCTAGTGAGTTCAGTCGCGACATGATTATCGAGGGCGTTCCCGGCAGCACCGCCCGCGATCAATCACGCGCCAAGACGGATGTTCTCAAGGAAATGAAACATTACGGTTTGCACCGGCACTTCACCGGCGCCTCCAGCGTGCTGATGTTTGGCGGCGGTATCAAGAAGGGCAATCTTTACGGAGAGAGTGCTTCGGAGCGGCCATGTCTGGCGACTAGTAATCCCATCGGCGTCGAGGATTTGCACGCCACCATTTATACGGCCATGGGTATCTCCCCGAAGTATAACGTCGAGGTTGAGCGCCGACCGTTTTATGTGACGAAGAACGGGGAGGGCAGAGCGGTAAATGAGTTGTTTTCTTGAGAGGCAATTAACGGCGGTCATTGACATCGCCCAAGCGACACAGTGCCAATGCACGGGCGACGCGCACGCCGGAGGAGGCGTCCTTGATCAAGCGCGCCAGCGCCTTTGTGTGGGTCCTGTCGCCGCGCACACCCAGCAGTGTGGCAGCCCAATATCGTACGGCTGGGCTGTTGCTTTTCAAGGCCTTGGTTAAGGTGTGGAGTTCCGTGGCGTCGATAACACTCAAAATATCGCGAAGTAGCATTTGGTTGTCTTGGTGTTTCAACACGTGAAACTTGCTGCCGTAGCGATGTCCATTTTCCTCGAGGATGGGTTCGAGGATGAGACCAAGGTCACGACTTAAAACCATCCATTCATACAACGCATCTCGCAA
>CAJWPV010000060.1 GCA_913045395.1 uncultured Verrucomicrobiota bacterium
TGGCTCACCAGTGCCAGGCCGAGCAGCACGAGCCAGCCGGTGAGTTGCGGGGTCACTATCGTCTCGCTGCTGGCCAGAGCGACCACGAACATCATTGGTGCCGCAAACAGCCCCGACCAGGCCATGATCTCCTGCGGCGGGCAGGTCTCACGCAGCTTTTTGACCGTGAGCATGTAAGAGCCGTACGCGATGGCGGTGATCAGCGAGAGGCCGTCGCCAAAAAGTTGCCGGGTGCCGGTTTGAAAACTGGCGCCCATCAACACTGCCGCGCCGACAAACGCCAGGCCAAGCGCAACGAAAAAGCGAGGGGTGATACGTTCGCCGAACAGACGGCCGGCCCACAGCGTGACCCACAGCGGGGCGAAATTCGCCAGCAAGGTTGCATTGGCGACGGTGGTGTATTTGATCGACCAATGCCACGAGACAAGATCGACGGCGAAGAAGAATCCGGCTAGGGCGAGCAGTCCGGTCGGTCGGCGGGTGCGGGCGGTTTTATTGGATTTTCCTGGGGTGGCGAGCAGTACCAACCACAGGAACGGCAGCGCGAAGAACACCCGATAAAAACCGATCGCCGCCGGGCCGAAACCGCCGTACTCCGGCTTCAGCGCAAACGCCGCGAACACCGGTGCAAAGCTAATCGCCAACGCTCCACAAGCCAGCACAACCGTTGGAGTGTTCCGATAACTCACCACCGCCAAGCCTAGGGAAACGGGGGGCGATGCGCGAGATTTGCCGACTCGCGGCGTTCAGTCAAGCGGGGTAGATTCGGGCGAGCGTGATGGTGCAGCGGTGCATTTATTTTCGGTATTTTGCCGGCTTGGCCTTGGGACTTTGTCTGGTGGCCTGGGCGGGGTGTGTCCAAGGGCCAAGTGAGGCAAAGTCACCGCTTGTTGCCTCCGGGTTTGGCCAGGCGCTTGACCAAGTGGACACGGTGACGATCAATGCCTGCATGGTTTGCCACAGCACACGCGAGATGCAGCGCGGGCCGGTGCTCGACGGGTTGCCGGAGTGGTACCTCGCTGATCAGCTGAGAAAATTCAAGTCGGGCCAGCGCGGCAAAAACGCGGCCAACCGCGCCGAGGCGCTGATGGGTGTGGCGATGGCGAAGGTGGAGACGGAGGCGCAGCTCGCCGCTCTGGCGCATTATTTCGCCGGGCGCAAGCCGAAGCCATCGATCCGCGTGATCCGTGGCGATGCCGTTGCGGGCAAGACGCTTTACGTGATTCGATGCGTGTCGTGCCATGGCGCGAGGGGTGAGGGCAAACCGGAGATCCAGTCGCCGCCAGTGAATGTGCAGGAGGATTGGTTTTTGCTCGATCAACTCCGCAAGTACGCCAACGGGCAGCGCAGTGTCCATCCAAGCGACGCGGGCGGTGTGATGATGAAGGCCGCCGCTGCAAACCTGTCACTGAACGACCTGCGCAACATGGTTGCATACATCGCGAAGGACTTGACGGTGACCCCGCTATTGCAAAAGGTCGGTCCGCGGAAAAAGTAAACCGATGGCAAGTGTTCGACTCGACAACCTTTGTAAAAACTTTGGCGCTGCGCTTGCGGTGGACGGGGTGAGCCTCGAGATTCCCGATGGCGAGTTGATGGTGCTCGTGGGGCCGTCCGGCTGCGGCAAGTCCACGTTGTTGCGCCTGATTGCCGGGCTGGAGGAGGCCACGAGCGGGAATGTTTTTCTAGATGATCGGGAGGTGAATCGCGTGAAGCCGCAGGATCGCGACGTGGCGATGGTGTTCCAGAATTACGCCCTGTTTCCGCACCTCAACGTCGAGCAGAACATTGCGTTCAGCCTGAAGTTTCGCAAGGTGGCCAAGCTGGAGATCCGGTCGCGCGTCGCCGAGGCGGCGGAGGTACTCGGGCTCGGCGACCTGTTGCGCCGCAGGCCGGCGGAGTTGTCCGGCGGCCAGCGGCAGCGCGTGGCGCTGGGCCGGGCGATGGTCTGCCAGCCCAAGGTGTTCCTGCTTGATGAGCCGCTCTCGAATCTCGATGCCAGAATGCGCGCCGAGCTGCGCGCCGAGATCGGGGAATTGCATCAGAGGCTGGGTACGACGATGATTTTTGTCACGCACGACCAGACCGAGGCGATGACGCTTGGCCAACGGCTTTGCGTGCTCGACCTTGGCCATGTGATGCAGACCGGCTCGCCGATGGAGCTGTATCAGCGGCCGGCGCACCGGTTTGTCGGCGACTTCATCGGCACGCCGGGGATGAATTTTGTCCGCGGGTGCCTCGAGGAGCGCGACGGCGCTCTGGTTTTCGTGGAACGGAGCGGCAAGGGCGACGGCTTCGTGCTTGTCTTGGACGGCGACTTGGCCAAACGCTTAGCCAGGCACAACGGTCGCGAAGTGGAGTTGGGCATGCGCCCCGAGCATTTGTTGGTCACCGACCACGAGCGCGGCATTTCTGCAACGGTCGAAAGCTGCGAAACGCTGGGCCACGAGTCGCTGTTGCGGGTGCGGAGCAGCGGGCACGGGTTGGTGGTGCGAGTGGCCGGCGCGGGCGCTGCCGGCTTGGCCAAGATAGGGCTGGAGTTCGACTTGGCCGCCGCCGCTTGGTTTGACGCTGATTCCGGCCAGGCGCTGGATTGAACTAGCCAGCCAATTTCAGGTGGACCCAAAATTAAAGCGTTTTGTGCTGATGGCGGTTGGCCTCTTCCTGATGGGGCTTATTTGTCTTATGGTTATCCATTGGCTTTCCCGCTCAATTTTACATAATTAGCGGGGCCAGAGGGGCATGTCTTCGCCGTTGATTTCGCGCTCGATGTCCGGGCGGCGGTTGCGGATGAAATCGCGGACGGCCTCGAAGCGGACTCCGCGCCACTGGTAGTCGCTGATGTGCGGCGTGACCATTGCCTCGATGCGCTCGGTTTCGGCGAGGAGCTTGTCCTCGTCCCAGTGTTTGGCCATGAGTTTTTTCATCGTCGCGGCATATTTTTTTCGGACGGACGGAATCTGGTACAGCTTGTTGGCTACGAGACCCTTGAGCCGGACGGAACGCGGGGAGCGCCGGTCAACCCGGAGGCGGCTGTATTTCTCGAACAAACAATCCGCGCCCCAGGGCATGAAGTGGAGTCTGCCGGTCCCGGGATTGAGGTAGATGAAGTAGTTGTTGCGGTTGCCGGAGTAGCCGTCCCAAAAACTGAGCAGGCCCTCAAGCGCCCAGAATTTGTAGAACGCCTCCTCGTCGATCAGCTCCCAGATCGCATCCTCGTAGTCGTGCTCGCTGGTCTGCAACTCGGTGACCACGAGCAAGTCGGTGCTTTCAGGGCTGATGTTCATGCCGTGAATCGCGAGGAGGTTGCGGCCCTTGTATAGCTTGTCCCGATGCTTGTTGATGTTGAATGACGCGAAAGTTGAGTTGGCGCCGTCGTCGCCGCTGTCCGTTGCACGCGAGTTCCATTGCGCATTTTCCGGTGCATTCATTCGCGCGACCTCGTGGCCGTTGATGTAGGCGACGAAGGCGTCGTCGCACTTCATCCGGAGCAGCAGGTTTTTGTTGGCGTGGATCGCATCGAGGTCGTCGATCTCGAACGGGAAACGCAGATACAACGATGTGGCCTTGTTGTGCATTTGCCCGATGAAGTTGAAATTCGGCGTGATGAGTTTTTCGAATCCCTGTCCCGCCTCGTAGCCGGCGCCGTTGGTGCCAGCTACCCAGCTTGAGTCGTCAAAGGATGGCTGGAACCATTCGGCATCGTGGACGCCGCTGTCCGGCACCCAGGCGCGTCCCGGTACTTCACCACCGAAAAACGGCTCACCGTTACCGCTCTGCATCGCCTTGATGACCTTGACGAGGTGCGCGCGGCCTTTTTTGTCGTCGCCGGTTTTCCTTTCAAAGCTGCCTTCCCATTCCGGGTAAAAGTCCACCACTGTCCCCTCGAAGAGCGTGCCTTTGTCACTTCCAAACTCGCGCCTGAGCAACGGCTCGCGGATGGTTTCCACGTGGCAGTAAACGCCAAGGTTGCGGCCGTTGACCGTGACCTTGGCAAAGGCGCAGCGCGAGCCGGGTGCCCCGGCGGCATCCCAAATAGCGTATCCCATGAACTGGCTCATGAGACTTGCGTCCTGTCGGTTGTTGTTGAGCGTCAAATTCTGCAGGCCATCGATGTTTCCCTCTTTTTCAATGTAATCCAGTTTCACCTTCAGCGACGGGCGGGTGGTGTCCTGCGAGCCGAGGAACCCTTTTTTTCGCAGTCCCACCTTGGGGTAAGTCACGCCATCAATGGTCACGCTGGCCTCGACGTACGAGTATGGGGGAGGGGGCGGCTCGAATTGGCGGCTTGGCGGCAGCGCGTTTTCGCGGGTGCGTCTTTGGTAACGGATTTTATCCCAGTCTTGCTCAGCAATGGTAATGTTGACCTCCAACAGTCGATCCTTTGGAAAAAGATCGTCCAGCTTTAGCTCCTTGGCGGTTGTGCATTGGTGGGCGGCGATAAAGCAAAGGCCAACAGCAATGAATTTCGGCGTGTTAATCATAAGTTGATCATTTCCTATACTTGCACACGGAGAGTGCGTGGGCTCATCGGAAAGGCTGGGACTGTCAAGTCCCATTCATAAAAAGCACAGCCAAAAATATCAGCCAGGCCATCCGTTTAGCCATGCGCTTGGATTGAATGTTGGAGGGGCTGAGGCGTCTATGGCATTGACTCCGGCGTCTCTTCGGTGGATTTTTCCCGCCGCGACTTAACAAATGAAACTTCGATACGCTTTTGCAGGCTCGATGGCGCTTGGGCTGACCCTTGCAGGCGCGCTGCAGGCCAAGCCGCTGGATATTTGGATTAGTTCCTTTCAGGATCAGCTCTACTATGAGGGCATGGTCAAGCTGTACAAGGAGACAGTGGACAATGAGTTCGAGGCCAAGGTGCAGTCATTCGGGTTCCGTGAAATGCCGGAAAAACTGGCGGCGTCGGTCAAGACCGGCATCAACCCGCCAGACGTGGTGCAGCTTGATGAGGTGCTGTTCGGCGCATTCCTCGGCGGGGAGGTGCCTTTCGCCGATCTGAGCGGACGCATCAAAAAGGCCAAGCTCGACAAGGACATCGCAAAGAGCCGCCAAAGTTTGTTCGCCTACAAGGGTAAAACCTATGGCATCGCTCAGTCGCTCAGCGCGATCGTGCTCTACTACCGTGTCGATCTGTTCAAGGAACTGGGCATCGATCCGGACTCGTTGACCACCTGGGAGAAACTGGTCGATACCGGCAAGATGGTCGTGGAGAAGCACGGCAAGTCGATGATCGCGCTCGACCCCACGTATCTCGGCATCCTGCTGCGGCAGCGCGACAGTGATTTGTTTGGCCGGGACGGCTCGGTGTATCCCGACCGCGAGGCGGCGATCGAGGTACTCGGCTGGATGCAGAAACAGATGAAGTCCCGCGTCGGCATGGTGCCGGAGCGCGCGTCAATTTTTGACCCGCTGTTTTTTAACAGCGCCATCCAGTACGGCGAGGTGCTGACGGTGGTTGGTGCCGACTGGTACGGGCTCGACATGTTGCAGCAGTTCACCCCCGACCTGAAAGGCAAGTGGGGCGCGATGCCGCTGCCGGCGTGGAAGCTGCCGGACGGGCGGCTGAGCCGCCGCACATCGACCTTCGCTGGGCAGGGGTTGATGATCAACAAGGGCAGCAAGCAACAGGATGCGGCATGGAAATTCATCGAGTTTGTCATCACGAACAAGGAGTCAAACGCCCGCCGTTTCCTTGACGGTAACAGCTTCCCGGCTTACCGGCCGGCGTGGAAGGATGAGAGGTTGCTTCAGCCGAATGAGTTCTTCAACAACCAGAAATTCGGCGAGTTGCTGGTTCGCCTCGCGCCGGAAGTGCCGGAAGTGGTCAGCCACCCGAACCGCGCCAAAGCGGTGTTCCTGTTTCAGGAAACTTTCTTCACTTCGCTCATCTATGGCGAACTCAAGCCGGCCGAGGTGCTCGACAAAATGAAGACCATGCTCGAGGCAGCCGGGCCGGGTCTGTAAGCCCAAGCGCATCCATGGCCGCAGCCAACCAGCGAACTCCCGGGGCGCGCTGGATGCCGTTTCTTCTCCTGCTGCCGTTCCTATTTTTCCTGCTGCTGTTCTGGGTTATCCCGCTTGTCGGCGGCGTCAAAATGAGCCTTCAAGCCAACGGGCTTGGCCAAGCGGAGTACGTAGGCTTCGCGCATTACAAGGCCTTAGCCAACGACGAGCGTTACGCCACCGCGCTGCGCAACAGTTTCGTTTACACGCTGGCATCCATCGTCGTGATCGTGCCGCTTGCACTCTGGCTGGCGCACCTCCTCCGCGCGACCTTCCGGCGGCTTCGCCCCCTGCTGACCTTCGCGCTGCTGCTGCCGGCGCTCACGCCGCCGTCGGTGCTGGCGGTGCTGTTCCTGATGGTGTTTCACGGCAAAAACGGGCTGCTCAACCAACTGTTCGTCATGCCACTAGGAATATTCAGCGAGCAGGCGCTTGGCCATGGCCTCGGGCCGGTCAGCTGGCTGAAGGACCCGGACTTCATTCTGAGCGGCTTGGTGCTGCAGACGGTCTGGCGCTGGACCGGGTTCATGACGTTTTTCATCTTGGCCGGCATGGAGGGCATCCCGCGCGTGTACTACGAGGCGGCACGCTTGGCTACCGGCAGTCGGTGGCAACACTTTTGGCACGTGACACTGCCGCAGCTTCGGCCGGTGCTGTTGTTCGTGGCGGTGTATCTGGTGGTTGACGGCTTCTCTCTTTTTTCTGGCGCGTTCGTGCTGCTAGGTGGCTCCGGCGGCACGGCGGATGCAGGGCTGTTGACGGTCACGTATGTGTTCCAAAAAATGCGGTTCTTCGAGTACGGCACCGCGTCGGCGATCAGTGTCAGTCTGTTGCCCTTGATGACGTTGGCTCTTTGGGTTGCCCTCTTTTTACGGAGGCGAACGGCATGAGCGAGGCTGGGGATAACAAACGGAGCGTGGGTCGCAGCATCCTGTCGTTGATGTTGCTCGGGCCATTTTTAATGGCGGTGCTGTATCCGTTTCTATGGATGATGTTCGGCATTTTCAAAACCAACCGGGAGTTTTACCAACCGCTGAAATTTTGGCCGATGAAGGCGTTTGACGGCGAATATTGGAGCAGCATCGCCTCGACGTTTTTCCCGAACGAGTACAGTTGGCAAAATATCTCCGAGTTGCTCGACGGCAAGTGGGTTCCGTTTTGGGCTGTGTTTGGCAACTCGCTGATGGTGTCGCTTGGCCAGGCGTTTGGCGCTGTGACTTTGTCAGCGATGGCAGGGTACGCCTTTGCGCGGTTTACGTTTTCTGGCAAGCGTCTGTTGTTCGTGTTGGCCGTGGCGTTGATTCTCGTGCCACGGCAGCTCTTTGCCGTGCCGCTCTTCTCGTGGGTGAACGAGCTTGGCCTGAGCGACTCGCTGCTTGGCGTGATACTACCC
>CAJWPV010000061.1 GCA_913045395.1 uncultured Verrucomicrobiota bacterium
TGCGCTTGGCCAAGCGGGGAGGGGGCTACACCGGCTTGATGGAAGGGTCGGGGAGGGGGGAGTCGATGGACTGGGCGTAGGTAAGGGCAATGGCCAGGGCGTCGGCGGCGTCGGGTTCGGGCAGTTTGGCCAGGGCGAGTCTCGTTTGCACCATTTTGGCGACAGCCTCCTTTTGTGCTGCGCCGTAGCCAACGATGGCCTGCTTGACCTTGCGCGGCGCGATTTCGAACACGTCCAGCTCGGCCCTGGCCAAGGTGGCCAATGCCGCTCCTCTCGCTTGGCCCATTACGAGGGCGGTTCGGATGTTTTGCGCGTAGAAAAGGCCTTCTACAGCGGCGATGGTAGGCCTGGTTTTTTGCAGAATGTCCTCGAGCGTTTCAGAAATCTTGCGCATGCACCGGGAGAGCGGCCAGTCGGCGGGGCAGCGGATAGTGCCCTGGCTGAGGGTGGCCGGAATGGCCTGGGCGGTGTCGATGACGCCGTAGCCGGTGCCGCGGAGCGAGGGATCGATGCCGAGGATGATCTGCGGGCCGCCGCCGGCTGGCTTGGCTGGATCAGCTTGAGCGGCGTCTTTCCCGCTGGCGATGCGCTGCTGCATGGCGGCGAGTTGTTGCGGCGTGATGCCCACGGGGTGTGCAATAAAAAACCCCGGCCCGAAAGTCGAGGCTGGGGTTTATGAAAAGAGCCGTGGTGATTCAGCCCTTGTGAAGCCGGGTGAAGATATTGCGGTAAAAATCGGGATGACTTTCCCATGTTTGCGCGGTGATGAAGTTGCCATCGATCACGCTTTGTTTGTTCACCCACTTGGCGCCGGCCTGCTCGACCTCGAACCGGATATTGCAGTAGCTGGTGAGCCTGCGGCCTTCGGCAATGCCTGCGGCGATCAGAATCTGGATGCCGTGGCAGATGGAGAAAATCCATTTGCCCTGCTTGTCGAAGGCACGAACGAGCTTCAGCAGCTTGTCGTTGTGGCGGAGAAACTCCGGTGCGCGGCCGCCGATCAACAGGATGGCGGCGTAACTCGTTGCCTTAGCCTGGCCAAGTGCGATATCCGCCTCGATGAGGTAGCCGGGGCGCTCAATGTAGGTGTTCCAGCCAGGCTCGAAGTCGTGGATGACGCCGTGCAACCGCTTCTTTTTAGAGGCCCCAATGTGTGCCGTCCAGCCTGCCTCCTCGAAGCGGTGTTTCGCATAGAGAATCTCGTACGACTCACCGGAATCATCGGTAACAATCAGGATTTTTTTGCGGCGCGCCATCAGTCGGCGGCGGAATCAGTTATCGTACTTTGCACCCTGGTCGATCCAGGCGCGCACGAGACCGATCTGATCCTTGTTCAGCTTCGGATAATCTTTTTTGCCTTCCGGCGGCATCTCGTAGTCAACCACCTGATAGGCGATGTAGTAGGTCAGGGGACTCTTGTCGCTTTTGCCGGGGATGATGGACACGCCCTCGGAGCCGCCCTTGAGCGCCAGTTCACGGGTATCAATGCGAAACTTGCCCTTAGGGCGCTTCTTTGGCCCGTGACAGTTGACACACGTCTTCTCGAATAACGGCTTGATGTCCTTGGTGTAGCTAACCGTTTTCTTGGCTGCGGAAGGCAGCTTGGTCGCCAAGCTGGCCATCTGGGCCTTGAGGTCATCAATCTCCACGGGCTCGGCGTTCGCGTTTTGCGACGCGGCAAACCCACCAACGAGCATGAATGTGACGATATATTTCAACATGACAAAAAAATTCTTCCGCGGGCTCCTGGCCCAGGCGCGAAAGGCCGGGTATTTAACTGAAGCCGTCCTCTCAAGTCAACCAAGGTCGTTTTGGACGCGCGGCTACACTCCCTTATTCAAGGGCAGCGTTCAGACAAGTCAGTCCACGGCGCGGGCTCGGTAAAAGCGCTGCGTGTGGCCGCGGGTATCGATCAAGACTTCCTTCCATGTGTCTTCTAGCTTGGTTGTCTCGATTGAAGTCCAGTTCTTGAGGTCATCAGAAGCTTCGACGGTGTAATTCGTTGTGGCGTTGCCGCCCAGTCGCAGCTTTGCGCGGCCGTTGATCAGCGAGCCCGCCCATTCAAGGGTTGGCGGGGTTTCGGGTATTTCGTCCCTAATTTCCGCCGTGATTCGGTATTCGTCAAAAACCATGTAGTTGTCGCCAGGGGCCTCCGGGTTGCGAATGATCCATGACGGGCCCAGGTCGCCGAACGTCAGCGCGGCTCCGGTTGTGGTCAGTTTCTTGCTATCCACGAGAACCTCCTCGCCGACGGATACCGTCCAACTGTTGGAGGCGAAATCCATGACAAATTTCAACTCGTAGACAGCCTCGTGTTCAAAGCCGTATTCGGTGGGTAAAAAAATGTCGTCATCGAGGGCGTAGTTGATGTTGCGCGTTTCGTTGTCAAAATCCAGCGTCATCAGCCGGCGCACGTTGTCGTTGTAAAGGGTCCAGCGAAAGTCGTCCCGCCGGTCGTTGGTGGAATCGACGATCATCATGAGCATCGTGACGGTGATCCGCGTTTCCTCCGGCCCGATCCCATCGACCGGCCGCCAGAGGCTGGTGAATGGCTCGGTGGCCTCCTCCGGGGGCCAATACCCGATGTAGGCCTGCTGGCCCATGTCCTCGAAGTAGTTGTCCATCAGGCCGTTGCCGCCGTTGCCCTCACCAAGCCACCCGTCTTGGTCGATGAGGGTGAACTCCACGTCGTAATCCTGTTCTGACTCGAAGCCGGTGTAGTACACGGTTCGCTCTTGGCCAAGTGCGCACGTCGCCAAGCCAAACCAAATCGCCAGCCAGCAGGTGCCGATGGCGCACTTGGTTTCCCTCCTCATTCCTGAATGTGACTGAAATCCTTGTTAACGCGGATCTTTACCGCCGCCGCCGGATGAACTGGATGATCCCGACGATCCCGATGACCTAGAGGATCCAGAGGAACTCGATGATGAGGATGGAGAAGAACTTCGACTCGGTGAGGAATAACTTCGGGACGGAGCCGAATAGGACCGACTGGGAGCTGAACGTGCAGGTGGCCTGTAACTGCGCGAAGGTGCGGGGCGCGATTGTCTCGGTGCCGAATAACTGCGTGCCGGAGGATTGTAACTCGGGGCGACCGAACGTGAGCTTGGCCGCTGTGAAGGTTGCGAGGAATATCTGGGGGCCACCGGGCGTTGCGGCGAGCGGGGTGCGCTGTATGAGGGCGCAGCGGGGCGCTGCTGCCAGGCAGGGTTAGGGGTGCCCGAGCTTCGCGTTGAAGGTGTCACCAGTCGCGAGGTGGCCGATGGGCCGGGTTTACGGCTGATGTTCACTTTCGGCGAATAGCGGCTGTAGGTCTTGCGTGCGCTTGGCTTCGACGGTGTGGTGCGGCTTCTGCTCGGCGCGCTGAAGGTGGAATTCAGCGTCCGGCTGCCGCTCGCGTCTGGCTTGGCAGACGTGCCGGCATTGCGGCTGGACTTGGTGGAGCCTGCACGGCTGGGCGATGCAGCAACCGCTCCGCTGTTGAGAGGGCGGCTATTGCTGCCACGAGGGAGGCTGTAACTCCGGCCAAGCGGCCGCGTGAGCGTCCCAGGTGTCTGTCTACCGGTGATTTTACTCTGGTTGGCTACGGAGGTGCCGTTCCCGTACTGCTTCAATAATTTCTGGTCGGCCTCCGGTTTGTCTGCCGTTGAATCGCCCGGCGTCGGATTCTTGGTGACCGGTGTGCGGCCACCCGGTTTTTCACCGGGCGTATCCGGCGGGGTGGGCACCTCTGGACGATAGACCGCCATGGTTTTTCCGTTGGCATCAATCTGCCCGATACGAGCGATGCTTTCGATCTCGAGGTCCAATTCGCGGATACGCATTTTCTGCACCGGTTCGCGCGTTTTCTCGGCGATCACAGCCGGTGAAATACCGGCGTTGACGATCGTGGTGTTGTTCTCGGTGACGTAATTATTCACGACCGTCGTCTCGTTGTGAACGATCGCCA
This sequence comes from uncultured Verrucomicrobiota bacterium, assembly GCA_913045395.1. GTDB lineage: Bacteria > Verrucomicrobiota > Verrucomicrobiia > Limisphaerales > UBA1096 > UBA1096. The sequence continues at coordinate 3,950 of CAJWPV010000061.1, forward strand.
CCCGGTTGTCCGCCACCCGGTGGCGGTGCAGCCGGCGATGGCGAAAATGCGCATAGTCACAGTAGGTGAACCAGCCATGTCCAAGCCCAAACCCGAAGCTGAACCCGACGTGTGTGCCTCCCCATGAGTACCCGATGCCGTGCACATAGCTGGAGCCCGGTGGCAGCGGTGACCAGCCGCAATACAGATTGTTGGAGCGCCACATCACCCAGGCGGGGCTCCACGTGTAACCGGGCACCCAGTACCAGCCGTGAAGGCTGGAACGGTTCCAGCGCCCGTAGTGGAACGGCGCCCAGCCCCAGCTGTAGTACGAGTGCCAATACCAGCCGACGTCACTGTAAATCCAGCGTCCGCCCTGGCGGTACGGGCGCCAACTGACATCGACCATGGCCACGGTTGGTCGCCACACCCATCCATGTGAGCTGTCGTAAATCCAGTCGCCGTAAGGGTCGAGTGCGCCGTAATAATGGTTGTTGACCACCGGTGGGCTGTTTGCCGGGGGCGGTGTCGGGGGGGGCGTGCTGGCCAACGGCTGTCCCGTCACCCTGGCCGGCTCCATCGGCACTCCCTCGTTCTCCTCCACCTCCTGTGCGTCATCCCCTTGGCGAATCATCAGCGCCACCACGTTTTCCGGGACGCCGAGGTCGTTCAGGAAGATAATCGTCTCCGGCTCGATCCGGCGGGTCAGTCGGTTTTGCTCAACGTAGGCCAGGAGCGCCTCGTCGCCCACTCCGCGCTTGGCCATGTCCACCACGTCGGCCACCTCGGGGTGCAACTCCACTGCTCTGGCTGCCGGGGGCGAGGGGGCGATCTGCGCAACCGGCTCCGGCTTGGACTCTACCGGGGCGGGTGGCGCCTCCGGGGCCGGGGGCGCTGGGGCGTCAAACTGCGAAAGGTCGGGCGGCGGGCCCACTGTCGCGGGGGGGTGATTGTAAACGCGAGGGCCCTTCGACTCCCGCTCGCATCCGGCGGCCAATGCCACGGTCAGCATTAGGCTGCCGGCCATCAGGTTATGAATGTTTGCCTTCATGATTCCAGACGGTTTGCGCCATAATCGCGCTCTATTAGATAGACTCCTGTCGTCAACCGACTATTCACCAAACCTTTGCCGGCTTGGCTGCAGGGTAGCACTATAATATCAGGACGCAACTATCAAAACGTGGGTTCCTTCCGGCTTGCGTTGGCGTTTGGTCAGGCGGAGAGTTGGGGCATGCGCGCAAATCAAATTCGTCTGTGGTTGAGTGTTGCGATGTTGATCGTTGGCCTTGTTGGGGGTTACGCCGAGGAGCAGGCCGCCAAGCCGGAAACACCGGAGGCACGGAAGGCGCGCTTGTTCAAGAAGTTTGAGTCGACAATGAGCAACGCCGTATTGACCGGCCAGTTCACCGTCGTTGGCAGGGAGGCGCCGCCGAGCAAGGAGTCGTACACCATTCTCTCTATCCGGAAAATGCCGCAGGGAGACTTATGGGTGTTCACTGCGCGCATCAAGTACGGCGAACGCGACATGACGCTGCCGATGCCGATCCCCGTCAAGTGGGCCGGCGACACGCCGGTCATCTCGCTCGACAACCTGACCCTCCCCGGCTTGGGTACCTTCAGCGCGCACGTGGTGATCGACGGCAGCAAATACGCAGGCACATGGGCGCACGGCAAGGTGGGCGGCCACATGTATGGCACCATTGCGCCGGCGCAACCCAAACCGAAACCGGCTGCGCCAAAGTCGTCCGAGAAGGCGGAGTAATCCACTCGCCTCCGCATGGAGTCCAAGTCGTCCACCAAGCCGAAGCCCCGTGCGGGGCGCACTTGGCTATTGCGCCTTTCGTTGATGGTGTGCGTGCCGGTGCTGCTGTTGGGGGTGGCTGAAGGCATCCTGCGCCTGGCCGGTTACGGGCATCCCTCTTCGTTCTTTGTCTCGTCACCGCACCACGGGGAAGGTGAGTTGATTGAGAACGCCAGGTTCGCGTGGCGCTTCCTGCCGCCAACACTTGCGCGCGCATCGCAGCCGACACTGATTCACCGTGAAAAATCGCCCGGCACAACACGCGTTTTTGTGTTTGGCGAGTCGGCGGCTGAGGGCGATCCCGAGCCGGCGTTTGGCATGCCGCGCCTGTTGGAGGTACTGCTCGAGGGCCGGTTTTCCGGGCGCGATTTCGAGGTCATCAATACCTCCGTCACTGCCATCAATTCCCACGCCATCCTGCCGATCACCCGGGAATGCGCCGGTTTGGACGGCGATTTCTGGGTGATCTACATCGGGCATAACGAGGTGATGGGGCCGTTTGGCGCGGGCACCGTTTTTGGCCAAAAAACCCCGCCATTGGCCGCTTTAAGGCTCGGATTGAGCCTCAAGCAGTTCCGGCTTGGGCAATGGATCGCGAGCTTCGACAACTCGAGCAGTGGCGCCGACAGTACGCAGTGGAAGGGCATGGGAATGTTCCTCGACCAGCAGCTACGGGCCACCGATCCACAACTCAATTGGGTTTACGATTCGTACAAAAAAAACCTATCGGACCTCCTTGCCGAAAGTCGCCAAGCGGGGGTGCGTGTTGTGATGTCAACTGCAGCTTCGAATTTGCGCGACTCGGCACCGTTCGCCTCCCTGGACGCCGGGGGGAGAGGGAGCGCAGTCGAGCAGTTTCAGTTGGCTCGCTCACTCGATGCGGAGGGTAAAACCGGCGAGGCGCGGAGCCACTACATCCGGGCGCGCGACCTCGACGTGTTGCGTTTCCGTGCCGACTCGAAACTAAACGCGATCACCCAAGCGCTTGGCCAAGCGGAATCTGACAACGTGACTTTCATTGACGCTCAAACTGCGCTTGACGCGCAAAGCCCTGGCGGCATCGCCGGGCGCGAGACATTTTACGAGCACGTGCATTTTACGTTCGAGGGAAACTATCGCCTGGCTAGGTTGTTCTCCGGGGAGATCGCGTCGCAGCTTGCGTCAGGCGGCGACAAGCCGGGTGGCCAATGGCTGACGTCCGCCGAGTGTGCCGAGCGTTTGGCTTACACCGATTGGGATCGTGGCGTGGTGCTGGCCAGCGTCATCCGGCGGCTGCAGCAGCCGCCGTTCAACCAGCGGCTAAACAGCGACGAGGCGATTGGTCAACTGCAGGCGCAACTGCAGCGCGTGGCCAAGCGGCTCGATCGCACGGCGGCGCTGGAGGCTTACAACACTGCGCTGAAAGCCCGCCCTAACGACTGGCGGTTGCTGCAGCGGCGCGGGCTGCTGTTATCGTCCGCGGGCCGACACGAGGAGGGGGTTGATTCGTTAAAGCGAGCCCTCGGGCAAACGCCGTGGAGCCGGATTCTCCACTACCAACTTGGCGCGATGCAGAACAAAGCCGGGCAGTTCGACGACGCGTCGTTGTCTCTGGCCGGGGCGCTGAAACTCAAGCCGGATTTTCCCGAGGCGGTCCAACAATTAACCAGGGCGCGCGCCGGCATCCAGTATCGC
>CAJWPV010000062.1 GCA_913045395.1 uncultured Verrucomicrobiota bacterium
GGGAGAGCGGCGGCGCGCAAAAATCATACAACGCGATCGTGCACGGCCACGTCGGACCGGACTCCGGCACCATCGACGAGCCGCTGGGATGCGACGAGGCGAGTCCGGTGGCGATCAAAAATTGCGTTCGCGCGGACGGAAGGCGATCGCAAACCGGGTTCACGGTGGCCGATCGATTGGAAAGGGAGGAGGGCCTGTTTTCGCTGCTACGGGTTCGGCCACGAACAGGGCGCAAGCACCAGATTCGGATTCACTTGTCACACATCGGGCACCCGATCGTTGGCGACAAGTTGTATGGACACGACGAGGACTGCTATCTCGCGCTGGTGGAGGGCCGCCTCACCAGCGAGCAACGGCGGGCGTTGCTGCTGCCATGCCACGCGCTGCACGCCTGCGAACTCATGTTTCAGTGGCGCGACAGAGAGTGGCGCTTCGAGGCCAAGCCGGATGCGCGGTTCTCCGATTTTCTTGTGGGCTGACCACCCTCGCCTGGCCAGGCGTTATTTCTCGACCGCCCAGATGTTGCGGTAGCGCACCGGGTTGCCGTGGTCCTGCAGGTGCAGGAAGCCCGGGGCAGCGCCCTCGGCCAACGGGCTTGCGGTGGTGCGCTTAGGCAGCTCGACGTTATCGTGGATAAGCACGCCATTATGACGGACCGTGATACGGGCGCTCTCCGTCTTTTTGCCTTCGCTGTCGAACTTCGCGGCAGTGAAGTCGATGTCGTATGACTGCCACTGCAGCGGCGGAAAACACATATTCACGTCCGGATCCTTGATTGTATAGATGCCGCCGCACTCGTTATGTTTGCCGGCCAAGCCGAATGAATCGAGCATCTGCACCTCGTAGCGGGCCTGCAGGTAACAGCCGCTGTTGGCCCGGCCCTGGCCGCGCTTCTTTGGCTCGTACGGCAGGCGGAACTCAATATGCAACTTGTGATCCTGGAATTTCCTAACACTGTTGGCGCCCTGCATCAGCAGGCCGGTCTCGGTCATGCGACCCGGCTTGAAGTTCTCGGCGGATTTGCCGTCGAACAACACAACCGCGCCCTCGGGAGGCTTGGCACCTAGCGTCGGACTTTTGCGAATGGTGCGGTCGATGGAAAACTCCTGCCCGTCACGGGAAAAGATCAGCTTGCCGCCGGTAATCGATTTGGAAGTGGTGCCGCCGGTGAAGGTGACCGTGTCGCCGTCACGCGCACCGTCGTACTCGCGCTTCTCCGCCGCGCCATCGTAGCCGGCACCGGGCAGGCCGCCGGGGAAGAGCACCAACCTGAACTTGCCATCGCCGAGCGCGATAACCTGCGATCCGACGTCGTATTGGCCGGCCAGCACCCCAGCGTATTCGCCCTGGAACGCATAGTCGGCGTCGACCTTGGCCGGGTCGGCCGCGGAAACTGGAACCAGCCCAGCCAGCAGGATACCGGTGGCCAGGCACAACGGGAGTTGTGTTTTGATTAACATGGTACTTCGCGGCAACCCGTATCGCGCTTGGTCAAGCGAGTCAACCGAATTTGACCAAGCGTGGTTTTTTCTTTCATCGACCGGGGTTTTGTCGATGATTTGCGCCTTGTTTTGAGCATGAAGATTGTTCTCGCATATTCCGGGGGGCTCGACACCTCCGTTCTGTTGTCCTGGATCAGGGAAAAGTACTCCGCCGAGGTCATCGCGTTCTGCGCCGACATCGGGCAGGAGGAGGAAACCAAGGGCCTGCGCCCGAAGGCGCGCAAGACCGGCGCATCCGATGTTTATATAGACGACCTTCGAGAGGAGTTCGCCACCGATTTCATTTTCCCGATGATGCAGGCCGGCGCGATTTACGAGGGACAATATTTTCTCGGCACCAGCATTGCGCGCCCGTTGATCGCCAAGCGCATGGTGCAGATCGCACGCAAACACAAGGCGCAGGCTATCGCCCACGGCGCCACCGGCAAAGGCAACGACCAGGTGCGGTTCGAGCTGGCCGCAGCCGCGCTCGCGCCCGACCTCAAGGTGATTGCGCCGTGGCGGGACGAGGCCTTCCGCGACCAGTTCCCCGGCCGAAAGGAGATGATCGACTACTGCCTAGACAAAAAAATCCCGGTCGAGGCGAGCATGAAAAAACCGTACTCGATGGATCGCAACCTCCTGCACATCTCGTTCGAGGCCGGCATGCTTGAGGATCCATGGCTCGACGCGTCCACGCCGAAGTACCGGGACATGTACAAGCTGAGCGTGTCGCCCGAGGACGCACCGGACAAACCAGAGTACGTCACTCTCGATTTCAAAAAGGGAAACTGCGCCGCCGTCAATGGCCGGACGATGTCGCCGCTCAAAGTGATGCAGACCCTCAACCGGCTTGGTGGCAAACACGGCATCGGCCGGGTGGACATGGTGGAGAACCGATTTGTCGGCATGAAGTCGCGCGGAGTGTACGAGACGCCAGGCGGCGCGATCCTGCACGCGACACATCGCATGATGGAGTCGATCACGATGGACCGCGAGGTGATGCACCTGCGCGATTCGCTGATCCCGAAATATTCCGAGTTGGTTTACAACGGCTTCTGGTACGCGCCGGAGCGGGAGGCGCTGCAGGCACTTGTCACCGAGAGCCAGCAAAACGTCTCCGGCACCGTGCGTGTGAAACTATACAAGGGCAACGTGATCGCCGCCGGGCTCAAGTCGCCGGTCAGCCTGTACAACCCGGACATCGCGACGATGGAGGCCGACCCGACGGATGCCTACAACCAGGGCGACGCCACCGGGTTTATTCGGCTAAATAGCCTTCGGCTGAAGGTGGTGGCCAAGGTGGCCAAGTCCAGGCGCCTGGCAAAGCGCAAGCGCTGACCTTGCCAAGAGGGGCGGAAGCTGGAGCCGGACAACTTACCCGAAGAGAACCTGCCCTTTGACACGCCGTTGCCGCCGGAGGATGGCGAGTCGGCGGTTGAGGGCTAATTGAACGCCTGGCTGATGCGCTTCCGGCCGCTCGTTTTTTGGATATAGTTGAGAAGGATTTCCACCGCCTCATCCACATCATCTGTCAACGTCAGCAATTCAATGTCGCCCGGGCTGATGTAGCCGTCCTCCTCGAGTGTTTTTTTCGCCCAGTTGAGCAGGCCGCGCCAGTGCTTTTTGCCGAACAAGATCAACGGGAAAGACTCAATGCAGTGGGTTTGCACCAGAGTCGCCACCTCAAACAACTCGTCCAGCGTTCCGAATCCTCCCGGCATGTAAACAAAGCCGAGGCTGTACTTCACAAGGCAGACCTTGCGCGAGAAAAAGTAGTGAAAGTTGATCGGCAAATTGGCGTACTTGTTGCCGCACTGCTCAAACGGCAGCTCAATGTTCAGGCCAACCGAGACGCCCTTGCCCTGCGCTGCCCCCTTGTTGGCCGCCTCCATGATACCCGGTCCGCCGCCGGTGATGACCGGCACGCCGGCCTTGGCCAGTTTTTTGCCTAAAGCCACCGTCTGCTGGTAGTAGGGATTGCGCGGCCTGCTCCGGGATGACCCGAAGACGGTGACGCTCGGCTCTAGCCGGGAGAGTTCCTCGAACGAGTCAACGAACTCAGCCATGATACGGAAAATGCGCCAGGGGTCCTCATGGGTGAACGCCGACTCCTTTTTTTGTGTGTCTGACATGGGTGAGAGTTTCCAGTTTTCAGTTTCAAATTTGAAGCGACCCGTTACTTACTGATCGACTTGAAACTGAAAACTTGAAGCTCCAAAAAATTACTCATCAATTTCCTCAACAACCACGCGGAAGAACTTGGACGGAGTGACGGCATCCAAAGTGAACTCCAACTCGCCAACACCGTCCACGGTGTCCACGGACTCGCCGATCTCCCACTCACCGAGGTTGTCGGAAGTCTCGATGGCGAACTCCAACAGCGGCGCGATGTCACCGAGGCCGTAGGGGCCGACCACCCGGATAACCCGCTGGCCTTCGTCGTCCATGGCGAAGCCCAGGCGGGTCTGCTCCTGCAAAAAGGTAACCGTCTCGGCTTTGCCCACGTTGGCGGCTGAGTCCAGCGGGGTTTCCCCGGTGTCGCTGAGCAGGTTGATGTCTGTGCCGAAAAAGAGGTGAAGCGCGACCATGTCGTTGTCCCCCTCGGCGGCCGCCACGTGAATGGGAATTTTCGGCCCATTAATGCCGCCGGCCTCGGTTATGAGCTCGGCAACATCGGAGAATCCATACCACTCAGCCACATCCAGCGGAGACCAATTCCACTGGTCGAGCACGTTCGGTTTGGCGTTGAACTCCAGCAAAATTGCCGTCACATCGCCAAGGCCCTGCTCCGCGGCGACGCTTAAGTTGGTTCGTTGCCAGTTGTCGAGGGAGTCCACTTCGGCCCCGGCCTCGAGGAGAATCCGACAGTTGTCTGGATGGTTCAACCCGACGGCATAGGATAGTGGCGTGAAACCCTGCTCGGTCTTGGCCTCCAGATCGGCCCCTTCGGACAACATCAGGTTGAGGATGTCCTTGTTGCGCGAATGGGAGGCGTAATGCAGGGGTGTTTTGGTGGTATAGGCCGGTTCGTTCACGTCGACCCCCTTTTCGAGGAGCGACTTGACGGCATCGATGTTGTTTGTCTGGATCGCTGCGATGAACGATTTCTCCGCGCTACTCGGGGCGTCGTTTTCCCGGAGAATTTCCTCCGCCTCGGCCGACTGCATGATGATGGCCCAGTCCAGCGCGGTGCGTTCCGCCTTGTCCTCGGCGGTAATGTCCGCCCCGCCATCCAGCAGGAGTTGCAGCAACTCTGGATGGTTGAGTTCCGCAGACATAATGAGCGCCGTGAAGCCATGCTCGTCGCCAACTTCCAGGTTCGCCTCGTGCTGGACCAGCAACTCGGTGACGCCGATGTGCCCCTGCTCAACGGCAAGCAGCAGCGGGATGTTCCCAAACTCGTCCGCCTGGTCGATGTCGGTTCCGGCGTAAATATGCAATTTCACGCCGAGCACTTCATTGTTCCAAGCCAGGACGTGGATGCCGTCTGCAGGCGCCTCCACCGCCGCCCCAGCCTCAAGCAGCAGGTCGATGATTTCGTCCTTCGAAGCGGAGATCGCCAGGTCCAAAGGGGTTTTGGACTGACTGTTGACCACATCCGGGTCGGCGCCGGCCTCGAGCAGGAGGGCGACCACATCCGTCCTAGTTTTCATCACGCCGTAATGCAACGGCGCATAATCGGTTTCGTCTTTCTCGTTGAGATCAGTGTCCGCATCGATGTGGGCCTCTATCGCCTCAACATCGCCATCGGAAGCCGCTTGCCAAATGTCTTTTTCCGGGGCTTCCTGACTCAGGCCTTGCGGGGGGAGAACAAGAGAACTGCAGAACACAGCAAAAAAAATAGCCATGTACTTTTTCATCTCTCGGGAGGTTTACGTCCAGATGCACCCGATGCAAGCTGGATTTGGGAGATTCCTCACACTTCAGCCGGCCGCCTTCACCGCCTCGAGCAACTCGGCCACCTCCTCGAGGGTCCACCCCTCATAAAATTGGCCATACCGCTCCCAGGCGCCAGTGTCATTCGCCAGCAACAGAACCAAGTCGGCCTCGCGCTTGGACAAGGGATGTGAGTCGGCCTTGGCCAACCAGCGTTCCATTCGTTCCTGAACTTTCTTCGAAGCCATTAATCAATGTCCGCTCAACGCTTGGTCAAGCGGTGAGTCAATAAAGGAAAAAGCTGCCTTCAATTCATGTGCAGGACAGCCTTGATGATGCCGGTCTCAGGCTTGAGCCAATTCGGGAATTCATCAATAAAATCATCATAGCTCGCCTGATGCGAAAGCCACGGATCGGTATCAATCACACCATCCTCAATCAGGCTGATGATACGCTTGAAATCCGCCGGCACCGCATTGCGCGAGGCTTTAATCGTCAGTTCCGGCCGATGAATGGTCACATGCTTGAAGGAGAGTTCCTGAGTGGTGATCCCCACATACAAAACTTGGCCCGTGAAAGACACATATTCAAAGGCGTTGGACATCGAGATATGGCTCCCGGTGGCGTCAATGACCGTAATCGGCAATTCCCCACCATTAACCTCACGCAGCCGATCCACTTCCTTGCCATCTTTCTTGAACACAACCGTGTGATCCACCCCAAGTTTCTCCCTGCAAAACTGAAGGCGCGTCTCGTTCATATCCATCACCGTGATCTCGGTCTTGGCGACCTTTAGAAATTCAACTACCGCCATCCCAATGGGTCCGGCACCTATCACCAGCACCTTGTCGCCTGGACTTGAGGCGGACCGGTTCACACAGTTACAGCCAATGGCCAATGTTTCGACCAGCGCCAGTTGTTCCATGGTCAGTTCCTGTGATGGATGCAGTTTGTGCGCCGGTAAAACGATTCGCTCGCACATGCCTCCATTCTTGTGAACTCCGATGACCTCGAGTGACTCGCAGCAGTTTGTGGCTCCCTTCCTGCAAGCGTAGCATTCTCCGCAGTTCATATAGGGTTCAACGGAGCAGTTATCACCCGCATTAACACCGGTCACACCCCCACCCACCGCCAGCACCTGCACTCCCAACTCGTGGCCAGGGATCACCGGATAAGTAAAGAAAGGCATCTTACCGAGATAGCCCGACACATCCGTGCCACAAATCCCCACTCGATGCACCTGCACCAATACTTCTCCCGCGCCCGGTTGCGCCGGTTCATCAATGTCTGCAGCGATGAATTGCTCGGGCTTTTCTAGAATGATAGCTTTCATGAAATTCTAGTTGTTCTTCGACAAGCCTTCAGCATGACCAATGTTCTTTATGGGCTCAAGAATAGCCAGAACCTCGGCAAGCAATTCCTCATTCATCGGAGTCTCTGCCCACTTGGCCCAGTTGTGGACATTATCCGGATTCGCACTGCCGGCGACCGTGGTCGCGATGTCTTTATGCGCCACGCAAAACTGCACGGCTAATTGTGCGATATCCACGCCCTTGGCAGAACAATGATCAGCGGCCTTTTTGCAGGCCGCACGCACTTCCTCAGGCTCCTTGTGCCATTCGGGCAAGGCGGCATTGGTCAGCAGGCGCGCGCAGAAGGGGCCGGCATTCATGATGCCCACGCCCTTTTCCTTGAGATAGGGAAACAGGTCAGCGAAACGCGTATTTTGCAGATGGTAGTTATTATAGGACAACACAACGTCTACATCGATCTGATCGATGATGAACGGAAAAATTTTCACCGGGTAACCGGAGAAACCAATGTAACGCACCTTGCCTGCATCACGGATGCTTTGGATCGCCGGGAGGGTCTCATCAACAATCTGCTGCATTTCCACAAACTCGATGTCATGGCAGAGAATGATGTCGAGATAATCCACACCCATCCGGTGCAGGCTCACGTCGATGCTCTCAGTCACGCGTCTGGCGGAGAAATCAAAATGCTCCAGATCATAGCGGCCAAGCTTGCT
>CAJWPV010000063.1 GCA_913045395.1 uncultured Verrucomicrobiota bacterium
ACGACATCGTCGAGCACGACGAAATCGACCGCCGGCCCTGGGTCGGTGAAGTTTGCCTCCACGTCGAGGTCGAGCTTGGACACGCTGCGTAACGCCCGTTCCAGGAATGAGTTGCCCCGGGTGACCAGCAGCGCGCGGGTATTGCGCCGGGCGAGGCTGAGTACCGAGGCGGTGTTGTCCACGGCGAGCGCGTCGCTACTTTTGAGCTGCAACCGGAAGACGCCGTTGGTGTTCTGGCTAGCGACGAAAACGAGCGACGCCGTGTTGGTCGCACCGACGCGCACACGCCGGTTGCCGACAAGCCGCTCACCAAAAAACAGCGAGACGTCGCTCGAGAGCGAATTGGTCGAGGTGTTGGCGACAGTCGCGAAAATCGCCTGTTGCCCGGCCTGCTCCGGATGCGGCCGCACCTCAAGCGACACGATGCCAAGATTGTCGCCGCCCTCGCCCACTCGATGGTATACTAGGTTGAGATCCTGTAGCTCGAATTCATCCAAGTCCGGCGAGGCACCGTCACTGAACAGGTGCACCTCGCTCCTGGCACGGTTACGTGTTAGGTTTTGGGCGAGCTTGACCGCATCCAGCAGATGGGTCGGCGAGTCGGTCGCCCGCGCTTGGCCAAGCACCGAGCGCAGCGCTGCCTTGGCACTGGTCGGCGACTGGCGAACCTCGGTCACCGCGCCGGCCAGCAGCAAAACCATGCGGTCTCTGTCGTGCATTGAGTCGATAAGCTTGGCCGCCTCGGCCTTCGCCTGGGCAAGCCTACTGGGCGGAACATCGGTCGCCTGCATCGACGCCGACACGTCGAGAATGGCGACGATGAAGCGGCTGCCCTCAAGTTTGCCGGCAAAGTACGGGCGGGTTAGCGCGAAAACGGCCAACGCCAGCAGGATGAGCTGGATGACCAGCAGCCAGTTGTGCCGTAGTTTCTGGAACGGCGAACTGGCCTGAGTCTCGTTGAGAAAGCGCTGCCAAAGAACCGTGCTCGAAACCAGCCGGGCCACCCGCCGGCGCTTGAGTAGATAAAAGACAACGACGACCGGCAGCGTGGCGGCGAACATGAGTGCCTCGGGCGTGAGAAAATTCATCGCCACATGCCCCCGGTCCGCATGGCCTTGAGCAGCAGGTCGTCGATCAGCGTGTCGGAGCGCGACAACTGGTAGCAAATGCCCCGGGCGCGACAAAACTCCTGCAGCCGCTGGCAGTAGTTCTGCACCGTGGCCCGGTACGTCTTGAGCCGGTATTTGCCGAACGTCACCTCCTGCTCGGCGCCGGTCTCGGAGTCGATCACTTTCAAGTCGCCGTAGGTCGACGGCTCGAGTTCCTCCGGCGAGAGGATTTGCACGGCGTGAATTTCCGAGCCGCGATGGGCCAACGCCTTGATTCCCTCCTCGTAACCGGCAGGGTCGAGAAAATCGCTGAGGATGACCGACACACCGGGCGCGCGGTGCTTCATAGCGCCACGCCGGAGCGCCTGGTTCAAGTCCGCCGTTCCGGCGACCTTGAGCTTGGCCAGGTTTTCAAAAAAACGGATCGACGATTTGCGGCCGCGAACCTGCCGTAACTCGCCGGCCAGGCTCACTTGATCGTCGCCCAGCGGAAATGGCTCGACAGTGACGCGGTCGAACCCACACAACGCCACGTAGCCCACGGCAGCAGTGACCTGGCGGGCGAAATCGAACTTGGACACCTGGCCAAACGACATCGACTCGCTGGCATCGAGAAAAATGGTGACTGGAAGCTCGCGTTCCTCCTCGTAAAGCTTGAGGAAGAGCCGGTCGAGCCGGCCGTAGATGTTCCAGTCAATCCGGCGCAGGTCATCCCCAGGGACGTAGTTGCGGTAATCGGCGAACTCGACTGACTGGCCCCGGGCTCCACTGCGGCGCTCCCCCTTCGCCGTGCTCTTCGAACGACGGCGAGCCAGGAGCTGCAACTGCTCCAAACGCTTCAGTAAATGAGGGGAAATCAACGCCGCCATGACCACGGGACCAACCGGGGCGGATGCTCACCATAGACACCCAAAATGGCAAGACCAAGCGGCGACAAGAATCACAGTTTGAAGGCGCACCGGGAGGGCCACTCCTGCGATTCGGTCACGTGAACATCCCAATTGTCGCGAGTGGCAAATTTCTGCAGCGCTTGGCCAAGCGCTAGTTTGCGCTTCAACGTTTCTTTGCCTTTTTGGCGGGGCGTTTTATTGTGCGCCCGATCCCTTTTCGGGCTGCTTTTTTCTTCGCGTCCTTTTTGCGCTTGGTCTTGTCACGCAATTTTTGGATTTCGCGCTTGGTGACCTTTTTGCTGGTCTTGCTCTTTTTGGTCACCGTGCGACGGATCGGCTCGATGCTTTTCGGACGCGGCTTGACCACGAGCCGGATGTGGCATCCCTCGAACCCGAACGACTTGCGTAGCACGCCGATGAGATAGCGCGAGTAGTTATCGCTCATCAACTCCTTGCGGTTGACAAAGAGCAGAAATGTCGGCGGCCTCGACTTGACCTGCGTAGCGTAAAAGAGCTTGAGCCTATGGCCCTTGGAACTGGGCGCCGAATTGCGCTCCAGCGCTGCCTGCAGCGAGCGGTTCAACAAACTTGTCGGTGTGGTTTTTTGGAGTTGCGAGCTAACGTAGCGGATGGCCTCGAGCAGGCGATCCAGTTGGAAACCTTCAACTGCAGACGTGAAAATCACCGGCGCGTAGTCGATGAAAAACAGGTTGGACTTCACCCACTTGCCAAACTCCTTGTACATCAGCTCCTCCTGTTTTTTGCGGCTGAGCTTGCGGCCTCCCTGCGCGACGGTTTTTTTAGCCTCGCGCTTTTGGGCCTTCTCCAGTCCGGCCTGGAAAAGATCCCACTTGTTGACGACGATGACACAGGCGCAACCGGCCTCGGTGATGCGATCGCAGATTTTTTTGTCCTGCTCGGTGACACCCTCGGCGGCGTCCATCACCAGTACCGCCAAGTCGCACCGCTCGATGGCTTTGTCAGCACTGTTGACGCTGAAAAACTCCACCGCGTCCTTGATACGCCGCCGTTTGCGGATGCCAGCCGTGTCAATGAGGTTGTAGCTCTGCCGTACGCCGTCGGTCACGACATCAAACGGTACATCGATGGCGTCGCGGGTGGTTCCGGAAATCTCGGTGACAATGACCCGCTGCGACCGGGTGAGTGCGTTGATGATCGACGACTTGCCGACGTTGGGCCGGCCGACGATGGCGATGTTCAACGGCGACTCCCCATCGGCTTGCTCCTCCGGCCTGACCAAGTGCTGCGGTAACCGGCTCACCGCTTGGCCAATGGGGATATCAATGCCCCGCGCATGCAACGCGCTGACCGGGAAAACATGCTCAAAGCCAAGCTCGGCAAACTCACCGACGCCCCGCTCATGAGCAGCGGTGTCTACCTTGTTAACCATCACGAATACCGGCCTGCCGGCTTCGCGGAGCATCCCGGCGACCTCGAGATCCATCGGCACGACGCCTTCCTGCACGCTGACGACGAACAAAATCACACCCACATCATCGAGCGCGACTTGCACCTGGGTGACGATTTCCCGGGCAAAGTCATCGCCACCCCGCTCGCCCTTGAGCAACCCAATGCCACCGGTGTCCACCAGCGTGAACGGATGCCCGTGCCACTCGACCTCGGCGCTGAGCCGGTCGCGCGTAACGCCGGGACGATCGTGCACAATGGCAATCCGCTTGCGCGCAATACAATTGAACAGGGCCGACTTCCCGACATTGGGCCGACCAACGATGGCTACCACTCCTGGCACGGCGCTGTTGTACTGGGTTCGCGGCGGGAGAGCGAGACGGCGGTTTTTTCTAAATCGCCAACCGGCTGGTTTCCTGAATAATGAGGGTCCCGGATGAATCTCGCCGAGCGGACCAAAATCACCTTCAAACTCGAGCAGCGCCGGGCTGATCGCCCACTTGGCCATCCTCTTGATCCCGATCATCAAACAGACCCGCGAACCCCATCACACCCAGGCAGCTGACCGAGAAACTCAAGCAAGTAAGGCAAGTGCTTGGCCAAGCGGTGGTGTTACGGCGTCGCAGTGTCGGCGGTGCGCCAGAGGTACCAGGCAGCGACGGTGCGGTGCGGTGCCCAGCATTCGCCGGCGGTGAGGAGTTCCTTCGGCTTAGGCAGGCCGGCCAGTCGCTTGGCCAAGGCAAAGCCTTTTTGAATGCCGTAGTCAGTAGCCGGCAACACATCCGGACGCCCGAGCCGGAAAATCAGCATCATCTCCACCGTCCAGCGGCCGACGCCCTTAATGGAGGTCAGGCTATCTATCAACTCGTCATCACTCATGCGATTGGCCTGACGCGAGTCGGGCACGATGCCGTCTTTGGCCGCTTGGGCGATGTTGCGGATGTAACCGGCCTTTTGGTTGGAGAGCCCGACGCCGCGCAGATGCTCGAACGGCTTCCGCAGCACCCTCTCCGGCTCGGGGAATTTTCTGCCAGGGAACAGGTCGATGAAACGGCCAAAGATGATCGCCGCCACTTTGCCAGTGAGTTGCTGGTACACAATCGAACGAACGAGTGACGCGTAAATTGTACGGCTTTTGTCCGGTACCAAGTCGCAGGCACCGATACAGCGAATGACCCTGGCTAGGTCGGGGTCGACTTTTTTGATATGCCGAATGGCTTTCGCTGCGTCCACGGCCAAGCGCTTGGTTCAGTGTCCCTGATCGGCAGTCGACGGCTCGTAGTAGTCGCCGCGGAGCCAGTCGGCGATCAGACCGATCTTGTTGTCAGTCAAGATCTTCTTCACGCCGAATGCCGGCATGCGGTCGTTGTTCTCGGGATAGAATTTTTCGTGATCCGGATTTTTCACAAAGTCGATGATCCATTGGCGCGAACCGTAGCCGGTGAGATCGGGGCCGTCGGCATCGGGATCCGGCTCGCCGAACGCATGGCAGTCGATGCAGCCGATATCGTCCTCTAGATAGGCAATGCCCTGCTTGATTAACGCCACGCCGGTTTGGTCGGCCGCGACCTGGCTGGGCAGCTTGGCCTCGGCAGAGAGCGCCACGGCGATAGCGTCGAGCATTTCGCGTTCATCGGCAGCGTACTTGCGGACTTTGCGGTCGAGGAATTTTTTGTACATTGCACCGTCCCTGTGCGCAGTGCCGCCAAAATAACGGGCGCTGATGTAATTGTCCGGGTCAAGCAAATCACGAATCCATTGACGTGTGGCGAAATCTTTCAGGTCCGGTGCGCTCTGTTTTTCCTGGAGCTGGATACTGGCAATCACATCGAACAGTCCTTCGGTCTTTTCGTCCAAAACCGACTGCACCGTCTGCCATTCGTTTGTCGCGGACTTTCGTGCCAGCCACCCGGGATGCACGGCATCTCCGGAGGCAAACCGGCTAAACATAGTGGTGCGGCTTTGCAGCTTGGCCAACGTACCAGCCTTTGGCAACTCAACCCCCAGACCATCATGGCCGTCGTAGCGATGGCAGCTCGCGCAATGCTGCGCGAACAGCCGTGCGCCCTGCGTTTTCGGATCGTCCTTGAGTAGCGACAATGCGGTGGTCTCGATACCCCTGGCCTTGGCCAAGGCGGTCACGCGATCGGCATCCCGGGTGTCAGCAAGCACGCCCCTGAGATACGTGGCACTGTTCGGCCCGGTGACATCCTCCTGCTTGGCCAGGTACGTAAGTGCGCCGGCGCCACCGAGGAACACAAAAATAATGCCGATGTTGAACACGTGCCCGAGCTTCCAGCGGCCGATGAACGGCATCAGGCAAATCAGTCCGACGGCTATCCCCGGGATGTAAATGGCACCCCAGACCTCGTTCTCTCCAGCGAAAAACGGCAGCTTGAGGAATTGGAATAGGAACAGGAAATACCAGTCCGGCCGCGCGGCGGAAAACGGCTCGGACGGGTCGGCCGGCGAACCCAAATGCGCGCCGTGCGCCGAGAATACCACCACCATCACCACCACCATCACCGCGAGACATGCCACGATATCCTTGAAAACCTGATCTGGCCAAAAGTAGGCGTCGCGCTTGCGCTTCGGTTCGGCCGGCGTGATGCCGTGACGGCGGAACAGATAGATGTGCCCGACGATCAGCAGCACCAGCAGGCCTGGCAACACGCCGGCGTGCAGCGCAAAAAAACGCGTCAAAGTGTGATGCCCGTACTCGGTGCCGCCGATCACGAGCTTTTGCATCTCTGGCCCAATGAACGGAACCAAGTTGATCAGGTTGGTGGCGACCTTGGTGGCCCAAAAACCCTTTTGATCCCACGGCAACAGGTAACCGGTCAGCGACAGGGCCAGCACCAGCAGCAGCAGCAGGACGCCGAACCAGTAGTTCACCTCGCGCGGCGCCTTGTACGCGCCATCGATCACGACCTGCATCAGGTGCAGAAGCAGCAGCACCGGCATGAACTGCGCCGTCCAGTGGTGGATACCACGCAACAGCCAACCGCCGCTCATCTCGTTTTGGATGTAGTTGACCGACTCCCATGCGTCGCCGGAGCTGGCGCTGTAGCCCATCCACAAAAACACGCCGGTGATAAACTGCACGAACAGCGTGAACGTCAGCGTACTCCCCCAGACGTAGCGCCATCGCGAGCCGCCGGGGATGTTCTCGAACAACGCCTCGCGGGTCAGGCTGCGAATCCCGGTGCGATGATCAAGCCAGTCCAGCAGCGATTTCATGACACCGGAACCGCGTGGCTATGGCCGGGTTGAAAATTCTGAAACTTCACCCACACCTCGGTCTTATTGCGAATCCGAATCTCAAGCGGATCCATCGCGCGCGGGCTCACGCCAGCAACTATGCTGCCGTCTAACTTGAAGTTACTGTTATGGCACGGGCAGAAAAAATCGTTGTTGCCCGACCGATAGTCGACGAAGCAGCCCAAGTGCGGGCAGACCGTGTGCAGCGCCTTGGGCACGCCATCGACGAGTCGCAGGTAGACCGCGCCAATGCTCACGTTGGTGAACCGGTTCCACGCATCCACCTTGTCGGCCACGACGGAGAACTTGGCCGGCGAACCGTCCGCCGGAATCGCGTCAAGCGTGGTGACCTTAATAAAGCCGTCGCCGTCGTCACCCTCGCGCTTGGTCAAAGGATCGAGATAAGCCCAGACGCCGGCGCCAAACGGCATCACGCTGATGAGCGTGCCGATGAACGCGCAGAGAAACTTGATGAAGCCGCGCCGCTCCTGAACTGGCTCACCAATCTCATCCCCCTGAGTGTCTGCCGTGGCGGAGACCTCACCGAGGATTGGGTCGTCAAAGTTGGAGTCAGGCTCAGTCCGCTCTGTTGACTCCTGCGGCCGGGAAGTTTTCGGAATCTTCACCTGGCCAGCAGATTCACCGGCGGCGGATTCGGACAATTCAACTTGGTTTTCCTCTTGGTTTTCCACCTTAC
>CAJWPV010000064.1 GCA_913045395.1 uncultured Verrucomicrobiota bacterium
CCATGTGAGATTCAATCCAGGGAAGGTGGGATACTTGTGCTCGAGCAGTTCGACGACGCGGCGGCTTTGTCTGTTGTGCTCGAAGCCGCCGTGGACTCGCATCAGCTCGTCGAGCGTTTCTTCACCGGAGTGACCAAAAGGGGAGTGTCCAAGGTCGTGTCCAAGGCCGATCGCCTCGGTGAGGTCCTCGTTGAGTCGTAATGCGCGAGCAATATTTCGTGCAATGGCGGCAACTTCCATCGTGTGTGTGAGTCGTGTGCGCAGGTGGTCGCCGCTGCCGCTCAGGAAAACCTGAGTCTTGCAGTCGAGCCGCCGAAAGGCCCGGGAATGGATGATTCGATCGCGGTCGCGCTGGTATTGCGTGCGCCATTCGGGCGGTGGCTCGCGGACGTTTCGGCCCCTTGAATCCGCGCTTAATTGAGCATAATGAGCCAGTGAATCGCGTTCGCGTGCCTCGAGTTCTTCGCAGTTGCAGGGCATCCGTTTAATCGGCCGCAGCGCCGGCAGCATCCACATGGATGGAGCCAAGCACTTTGCTGGCCGGGACACCGCGCAATTCGTAGGCCCGCAGGATGACTTTCTCGATGAGGTTGTTTGGGCAGGAGGCGCCGGCGGTGATGCCGATAGTCAGTTCGCCGTTGAGCGGCAGCCAGTTTTCGGTTTTCGCCATCTCGTGCGTATGTTGTAAAAAATGGTGGAGCCGTTCCACCGACACCATCTCGCTGGCGTCCTTGATGAAATAGGTGGGCAGTTTCCCCTCACCCATCTCGGCGAGATGCGATGTGTTGGAGGAGTTGTAGCCGCCGACGACCAGCAGCAAATCCATCGGCCGGCTGAGCAGATCCCTGAGCGCATCCTGCCGATCCTGGGTCGCGCCGCAAATGGTGTCGAAGAAGCGGAAGTGTTCACCGAGTGCATTCGCACCGTGCTTCTCGAGCATTGCCTTCCGCAGGCGCCGCTGCACTTCCTCGGTTTCGCCGCGCAGCATTGTGGTCTGGTTGGCCAAACCGATGGCGTCGAGGTGCTGGTCCGGATCGAATCCATTCGACATGGCATCCTTGAACTTTTGCAGGAACTTCGCGCGGTCGCCGCCTTGGGTGATATATTGGCAGACCTGGTCCGTCTCATCGAGGTCAAACACGACGAGATAGTGGCCGCTCACGAACGACTTGGCCTGCGAACTGGTGGCCTTGGTTTCCTCGTGCCACGCCTTTCCGTGGATGATACTGGTGACCTGCTCGCGAGCATTTTGGCGGACTCGCTTCCAGACACTCATCACGTCGCCGCAGGTGGCATCGATGATCGTGCAGCCCCGCTCGTTGAGCTTGTCAGTTATCCCGATCTCTGTGCCGAATGCCGGGATCACGACCGGGTCGCCCTTGCCGAGGTCGTCGATGTCGGCGGCCTTGTAGGTGCCAGAGAGGAAGGTGACCCCCATGTCGCGAATTTGCTCGTTGACGTGCGGGTTGTGAATGATCTCCCCGAGAATGTAGACCGGCTGTTCGCGGGGAAAATGCCGCCTTGCCGCATAGGCCAGGTCGATCGCCCGCTCGACCCCGTAGCAAAACCCGAATTCCTTGGCCAGTCGGATGCCGGTGCTGCCGTGGGCGAATGTGCAGCCGTTGGCGTGGATGTGCTCGACCAGCTCGCTGCGATAATGTGTCACGACCTCGGCCTTGACCTTCTCCATGATATCCGGCCGGCGAACGTTGATTCGCTTTGGTTTTTCTGCGCTCGGCATCACGCGGAGTGTTTCACCAGCAGGGTGCTCTTGGCAACGGAATTAGCCGGCCAACCAGGTGAGAATGGCCTTCTGCGTGTGCAGCCGGTTTTCGGCCTGTGTGAAAATTGTGTCGGCGTGCGCTTCGAATATTTCCGCGTCGATTTCCTTTCCGCGATAAGCCGGCAGGCAGTGCATCACAAGTGCGTCCGGCTTGGCCAAGCGCATCAACGCGCCGTTGATCTGGTAGCTGGCCAGCTTGGCCAGTCGCTCCTCTGCCTCATCTTCCATCCCCATTGACACCCAGACATCGGTGTAAACCACGTCGGCTCCCTCGACGGCAGCGCACACATCTTCCGTGCACGTAATGGTGCCGCCGGCCTTGGCCAGGGTCTTCGTGCTTGGCTGGAACTCCGCTGGTGCGGCGATGCGCAGTTCAAAGTCCAGCGCCGCAGCCGCATGCATCCACGAGACCGGCACGTTACACGCGCCGTCCCCGATGAAGGTCACGACTTTCCCTTGGATCAGACCGCGTCGCTCCTGGAAAGTGAAAATGTCGGTCAGGATTTGGCACGGATGCTCGTCATCGGTCAGTGCGTTGATTGTTGGGATGTTTGAGTAGTCCGCAAACTCCTCGACGTCCGCCTGCGCGTAGGTGCGAATGACCGCGCCGTGCACCATCCGGCCCAGCACGCGTGCGGTGTCCTTGATCGGTTCGCCGCGGCCAAGCTGCATGTCGTTCGCGTTGAGGAACATCACCGAGCCGCCTAGTTCGCGGATGCCGACCTCAAACGACACCCGCGTGCGAGTGGAGGATTTGGTGAAAATCATCGTCCACGTCTGCCCGTCAAGCGGCTTGGCTTCACCGCCACCGCGCCGGGCCTTGATGGCTTTGGCCGAGGCGAGGATTTCTTCCATCGCACCTCTTGGCATGCCTTCGAGTTTTAACAGATGTTTCATTCAATTACCTTCTGTACGGTTTGTTCAAACAAATCGAGACCGGCTTGGGCCTCTTCCTTGGTCAAGTTGAGTGGCGGCAAAAAACGGACGACCGACGAGCCAGTCGGAATGGTAAGGACTCCGGTCTCGTGCAGGGCCGACACCCATTGCACAGCCGCAGGCTTGCTGTCGTCGAACGAGCCAAAGCCATCGCCCATCTCGATGCCGATCATCATGCCTAGCCCACGAACCTCGCGGATGGCCGCCGGATATTTCTCCCGCAGCGTGGACAGTTCATCGATTAAAAAATGACCTAGCTCGCGGGCGTTGGCGGCTAGGTTGTCGCGGTCGATAACCTCGAGGATTTTATTCGCCACCGCACATGCCATCGGGTTGCCGCCAAACGTCGAGCCGTGTGTTCCTGGGCCAAGCACTTCGGCATGTTGCTCCGAAATCCACACCGCGCTCATTGGGAAACCGCCGCCGAGCGCCTTGGCCATGCCGACGGCGTCCGGCAAAAAATCACCGATCTGGTCGCCAAGAATCGTCTGAAAACTTTGGAACGAGCCGGTGCGAAAATGCCCGCACTGGACACCGTCCCACAGCAGCAGCAGGTTGTGTTCGTCACAAAGCTGGCGCAGGCCAAGCAGGTATTGCGCCGTCGCCGGATGGACGCCGCCCTCGCCCTGGATGCCCTCGATCATGACCGCCACCGTGGCTGGAGAGATCGCTGAGCGCACGGCATCAATATCATTGTATGGCACATGCACAAATCCCTGGAGCAGGGGAGCAAAACCCTCCTTCACCTTTGCTTGTCCCGATGCCGAGATGCCGGCCATCGTCCGGCCGTGAAACGAGTTCTCGGCGGTAATGATCTCTAACCGGTCATTCACTTGACCAAGCCGCCGCGCCAGTTTGAACATCACCTCCGACGCCTCTGCGCCACTGTTGCCAAAAAATACTCGACCGGGTCCGAGGCGCTTAGCCAGATTTTCTGCAAGACGCGCCTGGCCGTCGAAGTGGTAGAAATTGGTGCAGTGCATCAGCTTGGCCGACTGCCCGGCGAGTGATTGGCTGATCTCAGGGTGTGCGTGGCCTAGGCAGTTGACCGCGATACCGCCGCCGAGGTCGAGGTAGCGCTTGCCGTCGGTGTCCCACACGTAAGCGGCCTTGCCGCGATCCAGCGTGATCGGGAACCGCCCGTAAGTCGGGACGACGAATTGCTTGAAGCGATCCTTGATTTCCTGACTCATTTTTCCGCGATTTCCGTGCCGACTCCGGCGTCAGTGAAGATCTCCAGGAGCAGTGAGTGGCTCAACCTGCCGTCGATGAAGAAAACTTTTTCGACTCCTGCCGCGACTGCGCTCACTGCACTGTCCACTTTCGGGATCATGCCTTTCGAGATGACGCCACTCTCCTTCAGCGACTCCACCCCGGCAATCGGCAGATGTGAAATCACGCTCGCTGAATCATCCGGGTTTTTAAGCAACCCCGGCACGTCACTCATGTAAACCAGGCGCTTGGGTCTGAGCGTGACCGCCGCTTGGCCAGCGGCGACGTCTGCGTTACAGTTGTAAATTTGTCCATCTTTGCCTGTGGCGGTGGGGCTGATGACCGGCGTGATATCCTGTTCGATGCACTCGAGCAGCGCCACGGTGTTCACTTCGGTTACTTCGCCGACCCGGCCGATATCGAGCGGTTCGCCCGCTTGGCCAAGCGGGCAAAACGGTTCGCAGCGAAAAATCTCCGTGCCAGAAAACCCGCGTGCCTTGCCGCCGAGTTCGTTGATCATCGAGACGATCCCGGGGTTGACCTCCCGCGATAAAACCTGCTCGACCAACTCGACTGACTCCGGCGTTGTCACGCGATACCCCTGCTCGAACCGGGTCTTGAGGCCAGACTGTTCCAAGGCACGGGTGATCGCCTTGCCACCGCCGTGCACGACGACTGGATTAATGCCGACGGCCTCAAGGAACACGACATCACGCGCCACGCCGCTGCGCACCGTTGAATCGGTTGAGTCCATGAAACTACCTCCGTACTTGATGACAAACGTTTCGCTACGGAACCGCTGCATATACGGCAACGCCTCAAGCAATGTATCCGCCTTGGTGATTAGATTGTTCATGTTTATCCCCCAAGCGATGCCGGGTCGCTGACGTCGCCTTTGTTGAAATCGACGTATTCCTCGGTGAGGTCGGCGGCGTGAAGCATGGCGGCGGCCTCACCGAGGTTTAGGTTGATATGAAGGTCGAACTCGCCCGGCTCGACCGCTTTGCAAAGAGACCCGAACGCGGTGCTAGTGGGGCGTCCCTGTCTGAGTGAGTAAATTTTTTTGCCTGAGCCGCTT
Organism: uncultured Verrucomicrobiota bacterium; assembly: GCA_913045395.1. Taxonomy (GTDB): domain Bacteria; phylum Verrucomicrobiota; class Verrucomicrobiia; order Limisphaerales; family UBA1096; genus UBA1096. The sequence continues at coordinate 5,010 of CAJWPV010000064.1, forward strand.
GAGCTGTAGGCGATGTCGACTTTTTCCTCGATGACCTTGGCGGGTGAGTAGCCTAGCGCGTCGATGATTCGGCCCCAGTTCGGGTCGCCGCCGCTCCAGCTTGTCTTGACGAGCGCGCTGTTGCCGACCGCCCGTGCCGCTGCGTTAGCTTCGGTGAACGACTTGGCCCCGGTGACGCGCACGGTGACGACGCGGCTGATGCCTTCGCCGTCATGGACGATCATTTTCGCCAACTCAAGGCAGACGTGATTGAGCGCAGCTTGAAATATTTTCACGTCGTTGGCGTTCAAGTTGCCGTTGCCAGACAAGCCGTTAGCCAGAAGCAAAACCGTGTCGTTGGTACTCATGTCGCCGTCGACGGTGATGCAGTTGAAACTTTGCGCGACGGCTTCGCGAAGGCACTTTTTCAGATTTGCGACATCGACCTTCGCGTCGGTGGTCAGGTAAGCAAGCATGGTGGCGTGCAGTCCTTGCGGCGCGGAGGCCGGCCGCGCACCGGTCGGGCTCATGCCGGGCTGGATCATTCCCGCGCCCTTGGCAATGCCGCCGAGCCGAACCGTCCTGCCGCCAAGCCGGAACTCCACGGCAATCTGCTTGGTTTGCGTGTCGCTTGTCAGGATGGCCTCGGCGGCTTCAGTCGCAGCGGCTTGGGTGGGCTTGAGTTGTGCCGCGACAGCTGTAATGCCCTTGCGGAGGTTCGGCATCGGCAGATGGACACCGATCCGGCCGGTCGAGCCGACGAGCACGTCGGTGGTGGCAAGTCCAAGTGCTTGGCCGGTGAGGGCGGCCATTTCGCGGGCATCGGCCAAGCCTTGTGGCCCGGTGCAGGCGTTGGCGTTGCCGGAGTTGATGACGACAGCCTGGGCGGTGTTGTTCCGTAGATGCTTGACGCAGAGCTTCACAGGCGCGGCGCAAATCTGGTTCGTAGTGAACATCCCGGCGGCCTTGGCCGGCACGTCGGAGACGATGAGCGCGAGGTCACGTTTTTGACCCTTGTTGCTGCCTTTGCCAGTGCCGAGTTTTTTGACATTGCAAAACCGTGCGGCTGCCTGGAAGCCAAGTGGCGCAGTGATCGATCCCCTGATTTTCTTGAACTTGGCCATGGATCAGATCGGCAGGCCGGCGGTTTCGTCTAGGCCGAACCGGATGTTGAACGACTGCACCGCCTGTCCGCTGGCGCCCTTCATGAGGTTGTCCTCGGCGCTGAAGACGCGCAGCTGCTGGGTTCTCGGATCGGCGGCCCAGCCGATTTCGATTGTGTTTGTGCAGGTCACATTCTTGGTGTCGGGCAACCGGTCGCTACCGGTGAATCGCACAAACGGCTCATCGGCGTACTGCTTGGTCAGGCAATCGTCGATAGCGTCTGTCCATTGGACAATATCATCCGCTTGGCCAAGCGCGGGAGCGAGGTAAATCGTGGTAAGAATACCACGGTTTACAGGAACTAGGTGAGGGGTGAATTGAATAGTTACCGGTGAGCCGTTGGCCAGGCTGAGTTCCTGCTCGATCTCGGACAGGTGCCGGTGCTTGGGCACACCGTAAGGTCGGAGGCTCTCGTTGCACTCAACGTATAGGAATGGTACGTCGGCTTTTCGCCCGGCGCCGCTGATGCCGCTCAGCGAGTCGGCGATGATTTGCTTGGGATCGATCAACCCGGCCTCGAGCAGCGGAATGGTTGGCAACAAAATACTCGTCGGGTAACAGCCGGGCGAGGCGATTAGCGTCGCGTTGGCGATGGCGTCGCGCTTGATTTCAGGCAGCCCGTAAACGGCCTTCGGCAGCCACTCCGGCGCGGGGTGTTTGGCGCCGTAAAACTCGTTGTAGGTGTCGGCGTCGTTGAGTCGGAAGTCGGCGCTCAGGTCGATCACCGTCACGCCTCGCTGGACCAACGGCACAGCAAACTCGGCGGCGACGCCGTGCGGCAGGGCGAGAAAAACAGCCTTGGCTTTGTCTGCCAAAAGTTCAATTGACGGCTCGGAAAAGACCAGATCGCTGGCGCCGGCATGTCCGCCGAAGCGCGGAAAAACAGAAGCCAACGGCTGGCCAGCGTACTGACGCGAGGTCAGCACCGACAGATTGACGTGCGGATGCCCAAGCAGCAGGCGCACCAGTTCCTCGCCGGAGTAACCGGAGGCGCCCACGATTGCGGCGTTGATTCTATTGTTTGACATAGTGCCTGTTTTTACAGCCAGCGCTTGGCCGAGGTTGCTTGAAATGACGGTATCTTAAAAACAGAAAGCCCCGCCAGCGTTTCAACCAGCGGGGCTCGAAAAGTGTTACAATTTAGCGTTTGCTGTATTGGAAACGTTTCCGTGCGCCGGGCTGGCCGG
>CAJWPV010000065.1 GCA_913045395.1 uncultured Verrucomicrobiota bacterium
GGAAGGTGAGCGAGGAGAGCGTGGAGTTCAGCACGGGGCACAACGAGGCGGGTTATGTGGCCAGATGGACGGATATTGCCCCGGGAGAGGATGGCAGGATAGTGATTCGGACCAGCCACAGTGTGGGGGAGGCCAACGGCGGCTTGGCCGGGGCCCACGCCTACAAGGGCTATGCGGGTGGCGCGTTCATGCTCGAACTACAGGGCGACGCGGGAGCGGTTGCCCCGGGGAAGGGGTTAAGCATCCTTCGTGTATTTCCAGGTGAAAATGAACTGGAAGCCCACCCGAACAGCCCTTTGCATGTGCTCATCGAACATGATGTCCACAAGGTGGATCCCGGTTCCGTGGAGCTATTTCTGGATGGCAAGAAAGTTGCATCGGTGGTGCAGCAGGACGGGGACAGGACTTTAATTGTTCATGAATCGGCCGGTGCGTTTGAAGATTTTTCCGACCACACTGTTAAGGTGGAGTTTGCTGATGAGAGTGATGCGCACCGTCAACACACCAAGTCATGGAATTTCACCGTCATGGACTGGACCCAGTATGATGCCCTCCCCGCTGATTTAGCCATTACGCAGGCTGACTTGAAAAAACAGGATCGAGGATTCGCCATTCGAGTGGCCGCCACTGACCCCGATGAACCTGATCCCGACAAGGATATCCTGAGTGATATCGGGGATCTGTGGTGGATCTGGGACGAGAAATATTCCGACCATTCCGATCGGACTCTCTTCAACTCCAAGGGTTATTATCTGGAACGTACCCAGATCAACTACCAGCGGGATGGGAGAACCATTGGAAACAAGGCGGGGGAAAAACTTTTCCCCGGCATCAACGGCACCGAATCCCTCATCCCCGAGGGGTGGGAATTCCCCATCATTCATTTTGGCCTGGAGGCGACCGCCTATCTCGATCTAAAGAAGGGATATTACCACATGCAAATCACAACCACCCCGGGACACCTTCTCTACGTGGGGTTCGGGGATGAAGCCGAGGAACTGTACCCTGACGAATCGGTCAACCCAGGCCTCGATGACGCAAAGGCTTGGCAATACAACTTTGTCGTCGAAAAACCCGGTCTCTATCCCTTCACGCTGCTCTACTATGATTACCTGGGAGGGAGTTCCTCGTTGACCGCGAGCGGCGGGACGGCCTCTAGCCTGGAATGGTTAAATGTCGCGCCTACCGGGATGAAATTCCTGATCAACGAAGATGATGACCGGGCGATCACCGCCTATATCCCGCCTGATGCCATTGCCGAGGTGAGGCCCGCCACAATGAGTGTTTTGTTGCAGGACGGAAACATGATTGTTTCCTGGACCGAGCCGGGCACGTTACAGGGGGCCGAAAAGATTACCGGCCCGTGGAACGATGTCGTCGGGGTGTCTTCTCCGCACCCTGTGGCTCCCGGTTCAAGGGCGATGTTTTATCGTGTACGGCATTGAACCCTAAAATAATTACAGCTGGCCTTACATGTTGAACGGGTCCAGGTGATTACACAAAAGACATTGACGAAAGAGCCGTATGTTTATTTTATCCGTGCATCTAATCAATGAAGCGGTTGACACCACTCTGTGTTTGTGTGCTTGGCTTTGTATTGCTGAATGCGGCTGAGCAACAGCTAGTCAATACTCAGGAAATCACCACGCCATTCGTGAAACCGGCCGATGCGCTGGAGGGCATCTCGCTGCCGGATGAGTTTAGGGTGCAACTCAGCGCGGCCGAGCCGGACGTCCAGCAGCCGATCGCCATGGCTTGGGACAGTCGCGGGCGATTGTGGGTGGCCGAGTGCTACACCTACGCCGAGAGCCGGGTGAACTTCGACTTGCGTCTAAAGGATCGCATTCTGATTTTCGAGGACACCGACAACGACGGCGTCTTTGACAGGCGAAAGGTGTTTTGGGATCAGGCGTCGCAACTGACGTCAATCGTGCTTGGGTTTGGCGGCGTCTGGGCCGCCTGCGCGCCCAATATCCTGTTTATTCCTGACCGCAACGGTGACGACGTGCCGGACGATGTGCCGGAGGTGGTGCTCGACGGTTTCGACAATGACACCGTTCGTCACAACATCGTCAACGGGCTGAAGTGGGGACCGGATGGGTGGCTTTACGGGCGGCACGGCATCCTCGCCAATTCGGAGGTCGGCGTTCCGGGTACGTCACAGGAAAAGCGCGCACGCATCAATTGCAGTATTTTTCGCTACCATCCGGTTACGAAGGAGTTTGATGTTGTCTGCCGCGGCACAACCAATTCATGGGGACACGATTGGGACAGGCACGGGCAGCTCTTTTTCATCAACTCCGTCATTGGGCACCTCTGGCATGCCGTTCCCGGTGCGCGTTACCGGCGCATGTACGGCAACCACTTCGACAAGTTCCTGTACGAGCTCATCCCGCAAACCGGCGATCACTTCCACTGGGACCAGGGCAACGAGCACTGGGCCGACCTCAAAAAGAAAGGCATGACCTTGACGAGCGATGCGGCCGGTGGCGGCCACGCGCATTGCGGGATGATGATCTATGGCGCAGACAACTGGCCGGAGGAATATCGTGGCCGTGTGTTCACGCTGAACCTGCACGGCCGTCGAATCAACCAGGACACTTTGTACCGACAGGGGGCAGGCTACGCAGGTAGCCATGCAGACGATTTCATGTTGACCCGCGACTTGTGGTTTCGCGGCATTGATCTGGCCTACGGGCCTGACGGTGGTGTGTTCGTGCTCGATTGGTCGGACATCGGTGAGTGCCACGACAGTGACGGCATTCACCGCACCAGTGGTCGCATCTTCAAGATCACCCATGGCAAAACCAAGGCGCTGAAAAAGGATTTAAGCAAACTGAGCAGCCTTGATTTGGCCAGGTTGCAAACCCACACCAACGAGTGGCACGTGCGAATGGCGCGCCGGTTGTTGCAGGAGCGTGCCGTCGCCGGGGATGACCTTGGCCAAGTGCGCGAACATTTGTTTGAACTTTACTCTGGGAGCGTATCAATTTCGCACCGTCTCCGCGCCATGTGGGCGCTGCACGCCACTGGCGGTTTGGATGAAGATTGGCTGCTTGAACAATCGAACGACGAAAGTGAGCATATTCGTGTTTGGGCGATCAAACTGCTTACCGATGGTGGCCAAGTTTCAGTTGAGGTGCTCAGCCGCTTCGTCGAGATGGCTGGTTCGGACATGGCTGGTCTGGTTCAACTGAACCTTGCCTCGACGCTGCGTTTGCTCCCCTTGGCCAGCCGTTGGGCCTTGGCCACGCCGTTGGTTTCGCACAAGCGCTACTCTGCCGATCCGGTTTTACCCTTGATGATTTGGTACGGGATCAATCCGGCCGTTGGTGAAGACCGAGACAGGGCTGTTGAGCTTCTGGCCAAGTGCCAAATCCCAAAGATCCGTCAATTCATCGCCCGGCGCCTGGCCGGCGATCCTAGTGAAACTAAAGGGCAGGACTAAAGGTCCTACGCTTGGGCGCGCAGTTAAAAAGTATTCGCCTAGTTTGAGAACACGGCATCGGCCCGATTACCGCCGGATTTGATGTAGGCGAAAAGGTCAAGCAGTTCGTCCTTGTTCAGAATGTTTATCAATGCGGGAGGCATTGGTGAGATGGGGGAGGGCTTCACGCTCTTCACATCCGAGTGTTTCACGATGGTGACTAGATCCGGATCCAGAGGGTTGATTGAAATGTGCAATTCTCCGTTTTCCTCGAACAACACGCGGCCGTTCACAAGGTCGCCGTTTTTTCTGGTCACGAGCGATGATTCGTACTGGTCTGAGACGGCCTTGTTAGGGTTGATGATAGAGTCGAGCAGATCGCGTGTACCGAACCTGCTTGCGACGGAGGTCAGGTCGGGGCCGGTGGCTCCGCCCTGACCGTCAAATCGGTGGCAGGAGGCACAAAGCGCGGCGGCAAAACTGCGTTTGCCGTTCTCGAAGTTGCGGCGCTTCATATTGGCGTCGATCAACTCTGCGGTTTCCCCGAGTTTCCATAGCTGACCTGGGCCTTTTGGTGTCGGTGGCTTGGCTGGCTTGTATGCCAGCGAGGCGTCGCCGACGAGCTTCTCGAGTGCGGCACGCTCCTTAGCCGGTGCGTTGGCCAGGGCGTCTTTCTGGAAGTTTTTCAGGAAGCCACCGTAACTGACGCCGCCGCTCTTGGTTGCGGCATCTTTGTACCACTCGAAATATTTTTTACGCTGATCCTCTTTCCAGCCGTAGCGCAGGTTACGCAGCGTCATGGCATAGTGGAGGTTTTGGATCTCCGGCGTGTTGGCCAAGACCTTCTTAATAGTGCCACCATAGCCGTCGTTTCGGTCGAGCGCTTCCTTGTCAACCACCATCGTGGAGGCCACCTTGGTGTCCATCATGGCCAGAGTCTTGTCAATGACTGACGGCGCCTTTAGGAAGACGAGCAACTGCGAAAGCTCTCGGTTTAGGTCGGCGCTCTCGGCCGGGTATTGGCTATCGAACGAGTCGACCAGGCGCTTGGCCAAGTCCTTGCTGCCGGGTTCGCCCATTCGGACGAAAGCCAAGGCATATGCGCGGCTCAACCCAAGTTTTTGGCGTTCGCTAAGCTTGGCCAATTCGAGTGACAGCAGCTTATTAAGCAGGGCATCGCGTGAAGAGGCTTCTCCCATTCGGGCGAGAGCAACCGCACCGGTGATGACTGTGTCTGCCTTCTTGGCGTTGAGCACCTTCTTTTCCCATTCGCTGACCGGTTGGTTCTCGATGGCAATTCGGGCGGCGTATCGGATGAACCGGTCCCCGTGGCCGAGGTGTTTGAATGCGGCCTTGACGGCCTGGGTGTCCCGCCTCCCGTGGAAGGCCTCGAGCCGTTTTCGAAGTTTGCGCAACTTAGCCGCCTCTTTCTCGGCCTGTGTCGGGGGTTTCGTAGCGATGTCGCCGCCGCCCCATGTCACCCGGTACAGGGCGGATTGCGCGCGGCGTCCTCCGATAGCGAAGTACATTGCGCCGTCGCTGTGGAACACGAGGTCGGTTACCGGGAACGGCTTTCCGGCGACGAAGGTTTCGCGTGTACCTGTGTACGAGGCGCCGTTGGGTGTCAGGTGGATGGCGTAGATCGTGCCGAAGGTCCAGTCGAGTATGTAGAGTGCATCCTGGTAGCGTTTCGGGAAATTGGCGCCGGTGCCGAACTTTGTCCCAGTTGGGCAACCCGGGCCAATGTCGATCGCTGCTGGCAGGCTGTCCGGGTAGTAGGCAGGCCATTTGCCGGTGCCAGTGCGCCAGCCGTATTCACTGCCGCTGACGACGTGGTTGACGCGGGTAGGGCGGTACCACGGCGTGCCGTAGTCCCACTCCATGTCGGCATCAAAGGTGAAGAGTTCGTCGTGGGCGTTTAGAGCAAGGCCGTAAGCATTGCGGTAGCCGCTGGAGATGAGATCCCAGTTTTTGCCGTCGGGTGTGACCTGGCAAATCCAGCCACCCGGTGCGCGAATGGTCCGAGCGTGACCTCGGGCATCCGGTTGGCGAGGCAGAAGCAGATCCTCCTCAAACGCAGAGGGGTTGCGCTTGGTGTTGATGTCGTCCGGTAGCCGTGTGTGGTTGCCGGCGACAACGTAGAGGTTCTTTTTGTCGGGAGTCAGGATGACATCATGTGGGCCGTGCTCGCCGCCGCCGTTGATTTTTTTCAATGTCTCGACTTTGTCGAGTTTGTCGTCACCGTTGGTGTCGATCACCCGGTAAAGACCGCTACCGTGCCCGGCAATGCCGCCGCCGTTGACCACGACGTACAGGCTGTTGAACGCCCAGAGCAATCCATGCGCGTGGCCGATTGGAGCGTCGATTTTTTCGATGTAAATCTTCGAGGCGTCTTCACCGATTTTTGGAGGAGTGATTCGGTAGAGGTGCCCGTACTGGTCTGAGGCGATGAGGCGGCCTTTGTGGTCCTCCGTCATCGCCACCCACGAGCCTTGCTCGCCCTTGGGCACGACATGCAGCAACTCCACCTTGAAGCCTTTGGCCAAGATGAGTTGCTCCGGGGCGGGAACACCCGGAGTGCCGCCATTGCCCTTGCTCGCCTTGGCGAACACATTGCCCCATGGCCCAACACCCAGCACGCCGGTCTCTTTGGAAGGCTTCCAGTCTTTGGCGTCGAAACTAAACGATTCCCAACCATTGGATTTCTTGCGACTTGAACTCCACGAGGCGTCGGTGTTGATGATCTTGTGGCGTGATGTGCTGGCGGCAATATCCAGATGGCCCACCAAGCCGGCGACACTTCCTTGATTCCAGCCGCGCACTGCGATGACATTTCTACCGACTTTCAAATGCTTCTTTACGTCCGTTGTTCGAGCGTTGTTCCAGTCTCCACCGGCTAGCACTTTTTTGCCGTTGATAAACGCCTCGAAGCCGTTGTCGCATGACATTGTGAATTTGGCCGATTGGACCTGCTTGGCCCCGGGCCCTAGGTCCTTGGTATTGAGCTGGACGATTTTCCGGAAGAAAACCGTCTCGTTTTCCTGCGCCTCTCCGGGGCCCCAAATCCAGGATGGTTTCTTCGTGTCCGTAGTGCCTGTGGCTGTCGTGACAATAAGCCCGGCTATAATCACCCAGCTTCCGCCTGCTCGTTTCTGTAGGAAAGACATCGGCGCAAAAATCAGTGATCTCGTCCCTAAACGCCAGCAGAAAGAGACGCAAGTTGAATCACTGTGTGCGTCCGGTTACGCTTCTTCAAGTGCTTGTGTCCATTGTCATCCCGGCCTTCAACGAGGAAAAGTACCTGCCCGGAACCCTCGAGGCAGCCCACAAGGCGTGTGCCGCGTTTGATCAGGCCGGATGGGCGAGTGAGATCGTTGTCTGCGATAACAACTCGACCGACCAGACGGCCTCGGTGGCCAGGGCCAATGGCGTGCGGGTGGTGTTCGAGTCGTTCAACCAGATCGCCGCGTCACGAAATGCCGCCGGCCGTGCCGCCAGGGGCGACTGGCTGGTGTTTGTCGATGCCGACACACAGGTGACACCGATGCTCTTTCGCGAAATGATGCGGGCGATGACACGTGACGACTGTCTTGGTGGCGGTTGCCCGGTGACGTTCGACAGCGGCCCATGGCTTGCCCGTCAGACAGTGATTATCTGGAATACCATCGGCCGGGTGATGCGTTGGGCTGCCGGCTCGTTTTTATTTTGTCGCGCATCCGCCTTTCGAGAGCTTGGCGGCTTCAGTCAGGACTGGTTCGCCGCCGAGGAGGTTGAATACTGCATTCGCCTTAACCGGCTGGGGCAACGCTTGGCCAAGCGCATGATGATATTGAACGAGCCGGTGATCAGTTCCGGGCGCAAGGTTCGCGCATTGTTCACGCTAAAGAATTTGGCACACGGCCTGGAA
>CAJWPV010000066.1 GCA_913045395.1 uncultured Verrucomicrobiota bacterium
CGGCAAGCATTTCAAGGTCAACGCCATGGTGGCCAAGGAGAGCGTGCGCGCGCGGATGGAGGATCGCGACGTCGGCATCAGCTACACCGAGTTCAGCTACATGATCCTGCAGGCGCTCGACTTCCATCACCTGTGCGTGCAGCACGAGTGCGAGCTGCAGATTGGCGGCAGCGACCAGTGGGGCAACATCACTGCTGGCATCGACCTCATCCACCGACGGCAAAACCGCCAGGCGTTTGGCCTGACACTGCCGCTTATCACCAACGCAGACGGTTCGAAGTTCGGCAAGACCGAGGCCGGCGCCGTGTGGCTCGACGTGGCCCGCACGAGCATCTACCAGTTTTACCAGTACTGGGTGCGTGTTGATGACCGTGACGTGGTGCGATACCTAAATTTTTTCACCTTTCTGCACCGGGACGATGTCGAGGCCTTGGCTCGGCAACACTCGGAGCAGCCGCAAGCGCGCATCGCTCACAAGGCCTTGGCCAAGGAAGTGACCGCCCTGGCACACGGTGAGGCGGCGGCCAACGAGGCCATTCGTGCTAGCGAGATTTTGTTCGGCGGCGAGCTGGATGGCATCACCGAGGCGACCTTTCGGGAGATTGCCGGCGAGGTGCCGACGCATGAAATCAGGTTGGACCGTTTTGGCGGAGAGGGGCTTTGGCTGCCGGAGCTGCTGCACGAGGCCGGCCTGGCCCAGTCGCGTGGCCAGGCTCGCAAGGATGTCAAGGGTGGTGGAGCGTACGTTAACAACCGGCGCACCGATGACGAGCAGCACAAGTTGCAGTCTGGCGACCTGTTGTTCGGAAAATACCTGCTGTTGCGCCGGGGCAAACGCAACTACGCCGTTGTTTTGGTCAAGTAATTTGGCTATATTTTCCGTCGAGATGGAGGAGCTTACGGAAGTCATGGACGCAGTCGAGGCACCGCAAAACGCGGAGTTGGAGTGGTACGTGGCTCACGTGCGACCGCGCTGCGAAAAGAAGCTCGTCGAGCACGGAAAAGTCTACAAATTCCCGACCACCCTCCCGACCTATAGCAGCACCAAGAAATATCGCGGCAAGGTGGTTACCTTCCGAAAACCGCTTTTCCCCGGCTACGTTTTTCTCCAGCTCAACCGCAAAACACGGCAGATGGCGCAGCAGAGTAACTACGTTGCCAACATGCTTGGAGTTCCTGATCAGGAGGAATTTAAAGAACAGTTAAACGACATTCTTTTTGCCCTTGATCAGCAGGTAGACATCCGCGTGGAGCCGACGATCGAGGTGGGGAACCGGGTGATTGTCAGATCCGGCCCACTGCAGGGGCAGGAGGGCTGGGTGGAAGAGCGGTTCGGGATGACCACGATACTGTTGCGGCTTGATTTCATTGGCAAGGCCGCGGCTGTCAAGGTTGGGGCTGACACGTTGGAACTGATTTAACGCAACTCCGGACTGGTATTTGGGCGGTGCCGGTGGCAGGCTTTGCACTTCCAATGCCCGCTGCAACAAAAGCATCCGTCCGCAAGGGGATTCTGGCTGGTGGAAACTGGATCATCGATCAGGTGAAGATGATCGATGTGTACCCTCAGCGGGAGCAACTGGCCAACATCACGGGGGCCACAATCACCGGCACGGGCGGCTCCCCGTACAATTTGCTGGTCAACCTCGCCAAACTAAACGCCGGCATCCCGCTTGCCGCCGCCGGGCTGGTTGGCAAGGATGCGTTCGGCAATCTGATTCTCGAGGATTGCGCTAGACACAGCATCGACACCAAGCTGCTCAAGGCAACCTCCGATGCTCCGACTTCCTACACGGATGTCATGACCGAGACCAAAGGCGGCAACCGGACGTTTTTTCACAACCGCGGTGCCAACGCGCTCTGGGACGGCAGCGATCTGGATTTCAACAAAACCAGGGCCATGTTTTTTCACCTCGGCTATCTGCTCCTGCTCGACGAGTTGGATGGTCCCGACAAAAAATACGGCACCAAGGCGGCAAGGCTGTTGGCGGCGGCGCAGGCGGCCGGGCTGCGGACAAGTATCGACGCCGTGAGCGAGGACAGCGATCGCTTCACCAAGGTCATCATCCCTGCACTGCAATACACCGACTACTGCTTCCTTAATGAAGTCGAGGCGGGCAAGACAACCGGTTTCAAGATCCGGCAGGACGACGGCAGTCTGGACACTGTGGCGCTTCGGCACGCCGCCGGCGCGTTGTTGCAGATGGGCGTTGGCGAACTGGTGGTAATCCACTTTCCGGAGGGCGGGTTTGTGCGCACGCGAAAGGGCGAAGATGTGCTGCAATCCTCATTGCGAATCCCGGCCAGGGACATCGTTGGCGCGGCCGGGGCTGGCGACGCCTTCTGCACCGGCATGCTGCTTGGCCTGCACGAGGAATGGGACCTGGCCAATTGCCTGGAGACGGCTGTCTGCGCCGCCTGCGCCTGCCTCTCCGACCCATCCTGCACCGGCGGCATGAAATCACTCCGTAGTGTGCAGGCCTTGGCCAGGAAATATAAATTCCGGCCGAGGCTCGAGCCGGAATACTAAAAACACTCCGTTTGGTCAGGCGGAGTGTCCACATATATCGTTGGCGACGAACTACTTGTTCACGCGCTCCATGTATTTTCCATCCCGGGTGTCCACCTTCAGTCGTTCGCCCGTTTTGATGAAAAGCGGTGCTTGAATGGTTTTTCCGGTCTCGAGGGTGACGGTTTTCATCACGTTCGTGGTGGAATCGCCCTTCACGCCGTCCGGCGCGTTAGTCACGGTGAGAACTACGCTTGACGGCAGCTCCAGTACGGCCGGGTTGCCCTCAATGAAGGTGATCTGGACCGGGCAGTTTTCGACCATGTAATCCACCGCATTACCGACGAGATCCAACGTCACAGTCATAGGTTCGTAGGTTTCCGGATCGGTGAAAACGAAGTCGTCGCCGTCGCGATAGCTGTACTCCATCTTGCGGTGGTCGAGCGGAATCACGTCGACTTTCTCAGTGGAACTGAACCGGGTATCGAGCGATTTGCCAGTGCGAATGCTGCGCAGCGTGGCCTGAACAAACGCACGCGTCTTCGGGGGGGTGCGGTGCTGGCACTCCAGCACGACGGCCACCTCGCCCTTGTGCTTAACAGCCATTCCTTTGCGAAGATCGTTTCCTAAAGGCATGATCGGGAATCCGTCTTTAACGAAAAACGGGGCGCGAACGTAACGAATCTCGTTCTGATTTCAAGCCCGGAATTGTGACCGACGATCCACTATTTGCGCGGGTCGTTCTTAAAACGGAACGGGGCCTTGCCAGTGATGGCGCTGCTTGTGATGGAGGGGCACCAGAATTTTTCGATGTGTTGCACGATCAGGTCGGTGCCCTCGAAGTGGCTGACGAATGGCCGCTTTTTGGGGTTGTACATCGTGTCGGTCATGTCGCGCATGAGGACAACGTTTTTGCCGACAGTGACCATTTGCCGGATGCCTACCGGGCGGCCGAGCACGCACATGTTGAGGTGCACACCCATGAGGATGATGTTGTTGATGCCGTGCTGCGTGAGCAGGTTGTACGTTTCCTGGCCGTTGTCGGTGATGGCGTCGCGTTCGTCGTCGATCGCGATGAGGTCGATCTGGCGCGTCCACGCCTCGCGGATCGGGTACTCCTCCTCGCAATCGCAACCCATGTCGGTGTCGTCGATCGGCAGTTCCGGTTCGCGGGACTTGTTTGGCCAGCACCAGTTGGTGCCCCAGCGCACATCCTTTGAGAGCGCGACCGGCGGCTTGGCAGTCGGCGCGTCCTTGGCTCGTTTGCGGGCGGGAGTGTCACGGTAAAAATCAACCGTGGAACTCGGCGCGTGGATGATGAGCATGCCCTTCTCGCGGGCCAGCAGGAGCAACTGGTTCATCGGCTTGGCCATTTCGGCGACGCGCTTGGCGGCGTTTGGGCACCAGTGATCGTCCCACATGTCCACGATGACCACGGCTGTCTTGGAGGCTTCCCAAGTGATTTGAGTCTCGACCGGTTTGTATTTGCCGCCACCGGTTGCCGAGAGCGCCTGCGAGCGGGCTGTAAACGTGAAAGAAGCTGGGTGAGCCATGTCTGGGACAGTAATAGTGGCCAGGGCGAACAGTGCCAGGGGGGCGGTTTTCATGCGCGGAGCTTGGCCAAGCGTCAAGGCTTTGTAAAGACGCCGGCTACGGCTTGGCCTGCTTGAGGCTGTGCAGGTAGGTGATCATGTCCACCAGTTCCTGCGGCGTCATTGTTGCCTGGAGGCCGGGCAGCATGATGCTGGTCGGCAACTGCGTGCGCTTAATGATGTCCGTCGCTTTGTAGGTGATGGAAATGCCGCCGGGCAACTTGAGCGTCACCTCGTCGTTGGTTTGGCTGGTGATGATGCCCAATGCCTCGGCACCGTTCTGCATTTTCAACAGCCACGCCTCGTAGCCGAACGAGATGCCGGCGCTGGGGTCGAGAATAGAGAGCAACAACGCTTCGCGGCCGAGCTTGGTGCCGATGCCGGAGAGTTTCGGGCCGAAGTCGATGCCTCTGCCGTTGATCTGGTGGCAGGTGGCGCAAGTGCTTTGCGGCCGAAAGAAAATTTTTTCACCATTGGCAATGTCGCCCTTCATCGCAACAAGCTCAGCCAAGGGCGGCAGCGCTTGGCCAAGTCCCTGCGGTGGAGGGAAGAGCTTGGCAGCCTGTGTGCGTAGGTTTTTCCAGCGGATGCTGCGCAGTGCGTTGCCGGCGGCGAAGCCAATGTCTGCCGGGAGCCGCCCGGCCTCGGCCTCGGTCAAAAGTGCCCTGGCGCCGGTCTTGGCCTTGGCCAGGCCGTTGACGGCAATCGTGCGCAGATTCAGCGGCTTCTTGGCGTCCTTGGCCAAGCGCAGCAACACCGGCCCGGTCTCGGGTGTTTGCGCGTTGGCCAGCACGGTGACCGTGACGGTGGCGTTTTGCCCGTCGATGGCGGCGCGGATCAGCCTCAAGCCAGCGTCATTGCGGAGCAGGCGGATTGCCTCGACACCGGTGGAGTCGTTGGGATTGGCCTGGGCGTACTGGAGCAGCTCCGCCTCGTGGCCGGGCAGCTTGAAATCACGCACAATCTCGACAAACGCCGCCTGGCCACGCGTTGACTCGAGGGTTTTGAGTACCACCCTCTTGATCGCCGGGTTGGCCTCAAGGTCGATGTCCTTCAACCGCTTGATCGCCTCAAGCTGGACGTTGAGCTGAGCCGACAAATGAGGGGTGGCCAAGCCGATGGCCAACACGATGAAAAACCGTTTCAACATCTCAGCCCTTCTCGATGCAGGCGTAGGCGTTGTGGTTGTGGATGCTCTCGAAGTTCTCGGCCTCGACCCGGTACCACGTGACGTGTTCGTGCGCCTTGAGCTTGAGCACCACGTTGCGGACGAGATCCTCGACGAAAACCGGGTTTTCGTAGGCGCGCTCAGTCACCGCCTTTTCGTCGGGACGCTTGAGCAGAGAATACAGCTCACTGCTGGCCGACTGCTCGACGAGCGTGATCAGATCCTCGATCCACACCGTCTCCGAGGAGCGGATGGCCACCGTGACCTCGCTACGCTGGTTGTGCGCGCCGAACTGGCTGATCGCCTTCGAGCAGGGGCAGAGCGTCGTCACCGCGACGCGCAGGGTCATCACAAAATCAATGTCATTGCCGGTGGCGTTGGCCTCGAAACGCACGTTGTAGTCCATCAACCCCTCGCGCCCGGTGGCCGGCGCCTTCTTTGTGATGAAGTACGGAAACTCCATCTCGAGGTGCGACGTGTCGGCTTTGAGCCGCTCCTGCATCCGGGCGAGCAGGTCGGGGATGTTCTCGACGTGGATCATCCCGCCGTGCGAGTGGAGTACCTCGATGAAACGGCTCATGTGAGTCCCCTTGAACTCCATAGGCAAATCCACGAACAGGCCGACCGTGGCGATGGTGTTCTGCATCACATGGGCGCGGTCCCGCACCTGGATGGGGAACCGCAGTCGCCGCACGCCGACCTTGTCGATCGGCAGCTCACGTGTGTCACGCGTGTTCTGCGCGTCGTGCAGCGGGGTCTTTACGGCTGAAGTTGATGAATGCTCGCCCGGCATCACGGCCAGCGTAACAGTGCCATCCGGTTTTGCCAATTGGCGAACTACTCGTGCTTGGCCAGGTGCGGTTTCACGATGGATGTCCACAGCGCGTAGCCCTTGGCGTTGAGATGCAAGCCGTCGCCAAGGAACAAATCGGGCCGCGGTTTGCCGTTGTCGCCGAGCATCGGCTGCCAAATGTCGATGTAGTCCAACCGCTTGTCCTTGCTGCATGTGTTGCGCACGAGCGAGTTGGCCATGGCCATTTTGCCGGACAACTTCCAGCGGCTGAGGCTGGGCTTGATGGCGATAAACGAGACGCGCGCCTTGGGCAGCTTGGCGTGCACCGTCTTCACGAATTGCTGAAAATCAGCCAGCACTGTCTCCGGCGACTTGCCGGCGGCCACGTCGTTGTCTCCGGCGTAGAGGACGATCTGCCGCGGCTTGTACGGATGCACGATGCGCCCGGCGAAGTGGTTCGAGTCGGCGATCTGCGAGCCACCAAAGCCGCGGTTGATGACCGGCAAACCGGGGAAATCCTGCTCGATCGTTTTCCACATCCGGATGCTCGAGCTACCGATGAACAGGACGCCGCCCGGCTGGGGCATCTGTTTTTTATCAGCAGCCTCGAAACGGGCGATATACTTCTCCCACCGCGAAGAGTCGTGATCCGCGCTAACGGCAGCGATCGGCAACATCCCACAGGCAAGCGCCAGTCGGGCGAGGGATTTTTGAACCAAGGGCATGCACGGACTCTCTGGCAGTGCCCGGTGTTAGGGAAGAAAAAACGGTTTGAGCTTCATTCCGGCGCCCGCTTGGCCAAGACTTTTGCCGATGCCGGAACCGCTCGCACCGAACGATTACCTGCCGCTGGTCAAGGCCGCCCTGGCCGAAGATATCGGTGGCGGCGACGCAACGACCTTGGCCCTGGTGCCGGAGGACTCGGTTGCAACTGCCGTGATGGTAGCCCGCGAGCCGCTGGTCATGGCCGGGGTCGATCTCGCCCTGGCCGCGTTTGCGCAGGTGGATGAGCGCGTGGAGTTTGGCATCGAGGTTCTCGATGGCCAACAGGGTGGGCTCGGCCAAGCGCTGCTTCGTGTGCAGGGCCCAACGCGAGCGCTGCTCACGGCGGAACGCACCGCCCTGAACTTCGTCCAGCGCCTGGCTGGCGTGGCCACGCTCACGGCGCAGTTTGTCGAGCAGATTGTCGGCACCCGGGCGCAGATTCTTGACACACGCAAGACGACCCCCGGCTGGCGCGCGCTGGAGAAA
>CAJWPV010000067.1 GCA_913045395.1 uncultured Verrucomicrobiota bacterium
ACCTCGCCCCAGTCGGCCGCTTGGCCAAGCGCATCGGTGGACTCGAGGATGAAGTCGCCTTTGGCCGGCCAGGAGAACTCAAGACGGCTGCCGGCAAAGTTGACAGTCAACGGCTGCGGCTCGACCACCATCTCGCTCATTTGCAGCTTGTAAAGCGTGCCGCGGGAGTTGCGGACAAAAACGCTTCGGTTGGCCAATACCGGTGGGGTCCAGCAGGTGCCGCTGAGGACCTTGGATCGGGCTAGCTGCTTAAAGCGGGCCGGCGACGTCTCGGCGATGTAAAGGTAACCATTGCGGCTGAGGATGATCAGCTTGCCGTCGGCAGCGGTGATAGAGGCGCACGGAATGCTGCTTTTCGTCCACTCGGTCTCACCGTTCTTCATGTTGATGCAGCGGACGGTATTGCCGCGCTCTACGCGTCCGTCGGCTCCGTAGAAGTAGTCGCCAATCACCACACCGGGGTTGAAGTGGATGCGCATGTTGCGGTTCTTCCATTTGGAACGTGTGCTGGTGCCACTCAACTCGATTAACTCGCCGTCGCGGGAGTTGGAGGTGAGGAAAATCTTGCCATCATACAGGACTGGGTCTGCAGCATTTACCGATGCACTGGTTTTAAAAGACTTGGACCAAAGCTGCTTACCTGTGGCGGCATTAACGCCGTAGGCACTGCTGCTGCCAAACATGATGAATGCCTCGGTGCCACGATGGTCGTAGGGAACGGGAGTCGCGTAGCCTGATGTGCCGGTGCCGGTTTTCCACTTGAGGCTGCCGGTTTTCTTGTTGAGCGCAATCCCTCGCGAGCCGACATTGTAAACAACTTTGTCTCCATGGATCAGCGGCGAGGAGGCAAAACCCCAGGTAGGTGTCGAAACACGGTAGAGTTTTTTCAAATCCTTGTTCCAAACCTCATCTCCGGTGGCTGCTTCAAGACAAAACGCTTTTCCGGTCTTGCTGAGGGTGTAAACGTATTTGCCATCGACGATGGGAGTCGTGTTGGGCCCGCCATCGTATTGTCTGGGGCTTAATGCTTCAGAATAGGAATGTCGCCACAGGATATCACCAGTCGCTTCATCCAGGGCGTAAACCGTGTCGCGGTTGGACTTGTTTCCCATGGTGAACACCCGTCCGTCCGCCACAGAGACCGTGGCAAAGCCGGTGCCGACCGAGGCGGTCCAAAGTCGCTTGGGGCCGCTTGAGCCCCATTTCTCGAACCAGTCCGTTTCCTTGGAGATGCCATTGTGGTCCGGGCCGCGCCAGTTGGGCCAATCGGCCGCTTGAAAGCAGACAGTCGAAACGAGCAATGCTGCTGCGATGAGTGTTTTTTTCATGTTCGATTCAATTTAGTGCGACAAACATAGGCCAAAAGTCCACTGCGTCAATGGAATAAAATTAACGGTGTCGGGAGAAAGAGCAATCCCAATGCCACCCATTGATTACGTGGGAATCTCACGAAAAGTTACTGTCCAACTGTCTCGCATGCGTGGTTCTCATCTCAAAAGTGTTAAAGCTACACAAAAAGTGCTTGACAAATTATGGGGCTGGACGATTACTCGGCCCAGTTCGCACGGTGTCTGATGCGAGTGCTGTCGTGGATGTCTACTTTTGCTGACATCGCATTAATCTGAAATTCACCGGAGGGCTTGAAGGTTTCCTCAACCTTGGCGATTCGGAACGAAATTTGGCCGGTCAAGCTCAGGCTTGGCCGGCTTTTTTTGTGGATTCGCCTTTTTGATTTCTTGTCCGCCACCCGCCGTTATGTGAGGCTGCTTGGCCCTATGCAATTACCCTGGACCGGACCAATCCCTTTGGCCAGGCTGGCCCTGATCCTCATTGTCTCGTTGGGTTTGGCTAAGTCCGCCCTGGGCAAGCCTTCTGAAGTGGCCAGGCCGAACATCATTTTCATCCTCGCCGACGACTTGGGCTACTCGGAGCTGGGCAGCTACGGTCAGAAGAAAATCAAGACGCCCAACCTCGACCGTTTGGCCGGGCAGGGCATGCGCTTCACGCGTAACTACTCCGGCAACGCCGTCTGCGCGCCATCGCGCTGCGTGTTCATGACCGGCAAGCACCCCGGGCACGCCTTTGTCCGTAACAATGGCGAAGTGAAACCGGAAGGCCAACGACCCATTCCCAAGGCGGAGCAGACCATTGCCGAGTTGCTGCGCAGTCATGGCTACGGCACCGGCGCATTCGGCAAATGGGGTCTGGGCTTTCCTGGCTCTGAAGGCGACCCGGTGCATCAGGGGTTCGATCGTTTTTTCGGCTACAACTGCCAGCGCCACGCGCACAGCTATTACCCGAATTATCTCTGGAGCAATCTCAAGCGCGTCCCGCTGAACAACGAGCCGCCGGTGCCGGGCCACGCGTCGTTGCCAAGGGATGCCGACCCTGCCGATCCGCGCAGCTACGACATTTTCAAGGGGCAGGATTATGCGCCGGACCGCATCAATGAGCAGGCGCTGACATTCATTCGGAAAAATAGGGACAAGCCGTTCTTCCTCTACTATCCGACCGTTATCCCGCATGTCGCGCTGCACGTGCCGGACGAGGAACTCGGACCGTACCTCGCGCAGAAATGGGACGACCCGCCGTTCACCCGGGCCAAGGGCTACGGCTACACACCGCACTTCACCCCGCGAGCCGCGTACGCCGCGATGATCTCGCGGATGGACCGCTACGTCGGCCGCGTACTCGACCTCGTCAACGAGCTTGGACTCGCCGAGAACACGATCGTCGTATTCACGTCCGACAACGGCACAACACACTTGAAGGCCGAGGTGGACTACGACTTCTTCGGTAGTGTCAAGCCGTTGCGCGGACTCAAGGGATCGTTGTACGAGGGTGGCGTGCGCGTGCCGCTCATCGTTCGTTGGCCGGGCAAAATAAAGGCAGGCAGCACCTCCGATGTCGTGACCGGCTTTGAGGACTGGATGCCGACGCTGCTCGACCTGATCGGCGAAAAAGCCAGCACGCCAAGCGACACAGATGGCGTCAGCATCGCGAACGCGTTGCTCGGTAAAAAGCAGCAGCCGCGCAAGTTTCTCTACCGCGAATTCTCCGGCTATGGAGGCCAGCAGGCCGTTTGGGCCGGACGCTGGAAAGCCGTCCGCCAAAACATCCTCCGCAAAAACAACAAAACCCCGCTCAAGATCGAGTTGTATGACCTGAAGGCCGACATCAGCGAATCGAACGACGTCGCCGCCGATAACCCTAAAATCGTGGCGCAACTGAAAAAACTGATGATTCAAGAACACACCCGCTCCGAGTTTTACCCTATCAAGCCTTTGGATTAGTCTTCGCCGGAATATGTCCACCTCCCAACTCCAACGACTTTTGATCACCGCCACGGCGGTGGCCATGGCTGGCTGCGGAGCCAAGCAAGTTGGCGGGGTGGATGGTACTGTTTGGCAGGCGGTTGAGCAGGGTGAGGTGGCCGTGGTATTAAAAAACCTGGGAGAGCCAAGCTTGGCCAATTCCACCAACGCAGCAGGGGACTCGCTGCTTTATGAATCGGTTGCCAGTCCGGACTTGGCGGTTGCCCGAGTACTCTTGGCCAAGGGCGCGAATGTGAATCAACGAAACCATTTTGGCCGAACACCGTTGCATCGGGCCGCCGACGAAGACAGGCCCGAGGTCGTGCGGTTACTCTTGGCCAAGGGCGCCGATGTGAATGCACGCGATTGCCGAGGCTCCACGCCGCTGATCGCCGCGGCGGAGTTTGCCGGCTTGCCGGTGCTCGAGTTACTGGTCGAGGCCGGTGCGGATGTGCCTGCTGGAAACCATTACGGACGAAGCGCACTGCACAACGCGGCCAAGCGGGATGACACCGAGGTAACAAAATTCCTGATCGCCCACGGTGCCCGGCTCAACCAAGTCTGCGAGTACGGCACGCCGCTGGACTTGACCGCCAACAGCGAGATTGCCGAGGTGCTGCGAGCCGCCGGCGGATTGGAGTCCGCCACCAAGAGCATCGCCTCACGAACGCACCAGCGTTACAGCACCGAGTTGCCCTCAACGAAGTAGTCGCCGCGGTTCTGCCTCCACACTTCCTTTCCCTGCTGCTAGTTTTTTGCCATGGCGAAGACTGCATTGCTGTTTGCCGGGCAGGGGGCCCAGTTTGTGGGCATGGGCCGGGACTTGGCGGAGTCGCACCCCACGGCCAAGGCGTTGATCGAGCAGGCCGACGAAGCGCTTGGCTATAGCCTTAGCGAGATTTGTTTTTTCGGGCCGGAGGAGCAACTGGTGCGCACTGAGCACGCGCAACCGGCGATCTATCTCGTCGGCTGGGCCGCGCTTCAGCTGCTCAGGGAACAGGTGCCGGGCTTGGCTTTCGACGCGACGGCCGGCTTGTCGCTGGGCGAGTTCACTGCGCTGGCTGCGGCCGATGCGCTTGGCTTTGAGGACGGGCTCCGCGTCGTGCGTCGGCGGGGGGAGGTGATGCAGGAGGCGTGCGAGGCCAGCGCCGGAGGCATGGCGGCGATCGTCGGTCTCGACGAGGAGGCGGTGCGCTCCGTTTGCGACCAGGCCGATGTGAGCTTAGCCAACCTCAACTGCCCCGGCCAAATCGTTGTCTCAGGTGACACCGACAAGATAGATGTCGCCTGCGACGCTGCGAAGACCGCGGGGGCCAAGCGCGCGATTCCACTGCCGGTCGCTGGTGCGTATCACTCGCCGTTGATGCAACCGGCGCAGTCCGGCCTGGGCGAGATCTTGGCCAAGGTCGAGTTATGTGAGCCGTCGGTGCCGGTGTACAGCAATGTCACCGGCCAGGCACACGCCAACGCCCGGACGATCGCCGGCGCGATGGTGGAGCAGGTCACCTCCCCGGTGAAGTGGGAGGCGTGCATCCACGCGATGATTGCCGATGGCGTCACGCGATTCATTGAGCTTGGCCCGGGCACGGCGCTCACCGGTTTCATGAGGCGGATTGACCGCACCGCTGAGGTGCTGAACGTTGGTGACTGCGACAGCCTGGCCAAGGCGGCCGAGGCGCTCAACGCCTGACTTGAAAAACCGGGGCCAGGGTGCAACCGTAGGCGACCAGCGAGAATCGTCAATGGCCTCCACACTCAAGTCACTTCGCGCCCTCTCCGCCCCGTCGCGGGTGCGGTTGGTCGCGTTGCTCAACGAGAGTGAGTTGACGGTGCGGGAGTTGACTGAAATTACGAATATGCGCCAGTCCGGCATCTCGATGCACCTTGGCCAAATGCAGGAGGCAGGCCTCGTCGAGTCGAGCCGCGACGGCAAAAACGCCTACTATCGCGTCGCCCGTGACAACGGTGTGGAGAGCAGCAGGTTGATCGAGTTAGCGGCCGCAGGGGCGGCGGAGATTCCTGAGCACGCGTCCGACCTGGTGAACCTGAAGCGCATCCTCGAGCGGCGCGAAAACCAGGATCTGGTTTATTTTAACCGTGTTGCCGGCCGGTTCGACAGCGTTTACGGGCCGGGCCGTTCATGGCAGGCGTTTGGCCAACTGCTGCTCAGGCTCGTGCCGGAGATTGTCGTCGCCGACCTTGGCTCCGGCGAGGGGTTGCTGAGCGAGTTGCTCGCGCGCAAATGCAGGCGCGTCATCTCGGTGGACAACTCGGAGGAGATCGTCAAGTTCGGCCAGGCCAAGGCGGAGCGAAACGGCCTGGCCAACCTTGAGTTTCGGCTGGGCGACCTGCAGCATCCGCCGATCGACGATGCGTCGGTGGACCTCGCGATCCTCAGTCAGGCACTGCACCACGCGGAGGAACCGGCCCGGGCTATCGAGAGCGCGTTTCGCATCATCAAGCCCGGCGGCCAGTTGATGATCCTTGACCTCGTCGTGCACAAGTTCGACAAGGCGCGCGAGTTGTTCGGCGACCGCTGGCTGGGTTTCGCCGAGAGCGAGCTGCATCAGTGGCTCGAGTCGGCCGGCTTCGGGCAGATTGAGATCAGCGTCGTGTCACGCGAGGAGGAGGAGCCGAACTTCGAGACGCTGCTGGCCAGCGCGACGCGGCCAGTCTAGGCCGGGCGACGAATGGGATCGCACCTTTACAACAGCCGGCTCGGCAAGGTCGCCTGGTTCGTGCGCCGCTTTGGCGCGGCCGAGCTGTTTCTCAAGCCGTTGCGGTGCGCGTTCGCACCGTTGATCATACCGCGCCTGGCTCCGGCGGAGTTTGTGTTCGAGGACAAATCGCTGCCGCTGTTTTATCACCGCTACAACATGACGTGGGCCACCGAGCGTGCCGTGGAGGTGCCAATTGCCCGAGAATTTCTCGAGCGGTACGCTGGCAAGCGCGTGCTCGAGGTCGGCAATGTCACGCCGTACTACCTCGACATCGCGCACACGGTTCTCGACAAGTACGAGCGCGGCCCCGGCATCATCAATGCGGACATTGCTGACTACGCGCCGGGGGATCGCTTTGACCTGATCCTGTCGGTTTCGACCTTTGAGCACATCGGTTTCGACGACGAGACGAACGTCGACAGCGGCGTGAAAATCAGTCGAGCCATCACGACCTGCCGGGGATTTTTGGCTGCGGGCGGGCAGCTCGTGTTGACGCTGCCGCTTGGCTACAACCCAACGCTAGATCGAATGATTGCCGACCGGCAACTCGGCTGCAACCGCGCGACATTTCTCAAGCGTACCGGCCGATTGGCTTGGCAAACCGTGGATGCAGCAGCGGCCCTGGCCAGTGGGTACGGTCGGCCGTTTCCGTACGCCAACGCCGTGATGATCGCGCAGTTTGAAGGGTTGCCCGGATGAAGCAACTGCGGTTTCTCATGCTGAACTGGCGCGACCCGGAGAATCCGCTCGCCGGTGGCGCGGAACGGGTCACGCTGCGGCATATGGCGGAGCTCGTGCGGCGCGGGCATGAAGTGGTCTGGTTTGCGAACAATTTTGACGATGCCGATCGTGAGACGACGATTGACGGCATCCGAATTATCCGTGGCGGCGGACGCGGCACGTCCATTTTGCACGCGCGCCGGTGCTGTCGCGATCACGGACCTTTTGACCTGGTGATCGACCAGCACCACGGCCTCCCGTGGTTCGCACACTGGTGGTCGGGCACGAAATACGTCGCTTACATTCACGAGGTACTCGGGCCGATCTGGCGCGCGTTTTACCGCTGGCCAACCAGCACGATTGGCCGGGCGCAGGAACGGTTTTTCCAGCGGCTTTACGCCGGTGTTCCATTTTGGACGGTGTCCGAATCGACCCGTCAGCAGTTGCTCAGCCACGGCGTGCGCGATGTGAGCGTCTGGCCAAACGGCACCGACACCGAGCCGA
>CAJWPV010000068.1 GCA_913045395.1 uncultured Verrucomicrobiota bacterium
GCGTGCCCTTATTGGACATGCTGCGCTACACCAAGCTGCTGGCTGGTGCGAGTTGGGCGGCCGAGTACGGTGATCCCGGCGATCCAAAAATGCGCGAGGCACTCCTCAAGTATTCGCCGTATCAAAACGTGTTTCCCGACCGCAAATATCCGAGAGTGTTCATCGAGACCTCAACAAAGGATGACCGGGTCCACCCTGGCCACGCGCGAAAGATGGTTGCCCGAATGCGCGAGCAGGGGCATCCGGTCCTGTATTTTGAAAACACGGAGGGCGGCCACGCCGCCGGCGCGAACCTAAAGCAACACGCCCGGCGCTATGCGCTGGAGTACGTCTATTTTTCTCGCCAGCTGGGCCTGGAGTGAGCGTTTGGCCAGGCGCGCTCAGGAGCCGGCGAGGGGTTCGAGGGGGTGGAGGGTGAGTTCTTTTAACTGCGTTCGCTCGGAGATGAGCTTGGCTAATTGGTCGTCATTCGCGCCGGTGAATTCGCGCTTGATCCCGGCCAGTCGGCTCTCGATGAATTGGTTGCGCAGCCGCAGCACGATGTCATTCAACTGTCTGGCAGGGTCGGGGATGGTGCGGCCGTCGGCCACGGCCTCAGTGGCTAGACGCTTGAATGCGTCGGACTGCAAAGTGCCGAGCAGCTCCGGCATACCGGCATCGGGCTTCTCGACGTGCAGAGCAAAGCTTTGCTGCACGATTTCACGCACGGCGGGATGCGCCACCCAATCTAGGTCGAGGTGCGCCTCAAGCCACTCGGTGGAGTCCCGGTCGATGAGCGCCAGCTTAAGCAGCCAGAACTCCAATGGGGTCGGCTTGGCCATCGGTTGTTCGGCCTCCCCGGGCGGCGGCTCGTCGTGCTCCGGTTCCAGCCGTTGGAAGCCGCGCTTCTTTTTCTTGAACTCGGCACGCACGGCATCGGCATCAACGTCGAGCCGGCGGCTGACTTTTTGCGCGTAGGTGTCGATCAGCACCTGGTTGGCGGTCTTTTGCACGGCATCGCGCATTTCCTGCACGATGTTGACCCGGCCGCGGTCGGAACTGGCATCGTGCACTCGGCAGTGGTAGTCGAGCAGGAAGTCGAAGCAGCCGGGCGCGTCGGCGATCAACCCTCGGAAGGCATCGACGCCGTTTTCCCGGATGAAGCTGTCGGGATCATGCGGCTTTTGTATGTCGGCGACACGGACGGCCAGGCCGCTGGCGATTAGGTCATCGAGCGAGCGTAGCATAGCCTGTTGTCCTGCGGTGTCGGAGTCGAAACAGAGGACTACCTCCTCTGCGTAGCGCTTGAGGATGCGGGCATGATCGGTGGTGAGCGCGGTGCCCTGTGGCGCGACGGTGTTCTCGATGTCGGCCAGATGGCAGGCAATGGTGTCGAGCTGCCCCTCGCAGACGATGACCGACTTGGCGTCGAGGATCGGCCGTTTGGCCTTGTCGAGCCCGTAGAGCACGCGGCTTTTGCTGAAAATCGGCGTCTCGGGGGAGTTGATGTATTTGCCGCCCTTCTGCTCCTCGGAGAGCACGCGGCCGCTGAAACCGATCACGCGGCCCTGCTCGTCGCAGATCGGGAAAATGAGCCGTCCGCGAAACCGGTCGTAGTGGCCCTTGTCGCCAGCGATGGCGAGGCCTCCCTTCTCGAGGAGCTCGATATCATGTTTTTTCGACTTGGCCCAGTTGATGGTGTCGTCCCACTCGTTCGGTGCGAAGCCGATGCGGAAGCGCCTAACCGCCTCGTCGCTGATGCCGCGCTTGGCCAGATAGTCGCGGGCGGCCCCGGCGCGTGCGTCGTTGGCCAGGTTGGTTTCCCAGCGCTCGGCCACCTGCTCATGCAGGGTGCGGAGTTTTTCACGGAGTGAGCCTTCCTCGCGCTGGCCGGGCGTCATCTCGAACTCGATCGGGATGCGCGCCCGCTCAGCCAGGCGCTGCACCGACTCGACGAAGGAGAGATTCTCAAATTCGCGCAGAAACGTGAACACGTCGCCGCCCTTGTGGCAGCCGAAACAGTGGAAAATCTGCTTGGACGACGAGACGTTAAAGCTGGGCGTTTTCTCTTTGTGAAACGGGCAGAGGCCGACGAAGTTCGTGCCGGCACGCTTGAGCTTGAGGTACGAGCCGATGACATCAACGATGTCGCTTGCGTTGCGGACCTGCTCGATCGTGGTCTGTGGGATGACGGGCAAGGCAACTCCGGCGGTTGAGTTAGTTGGCCTTGTTGCGAATGAGCCAGTAACGGATGGTGACCGCCTGTGGGTGGCCTGGTTGGAGGCCGATCACGCGCTTGTAATGGACGCTGGCTCGGGCCACATCATTGAGCTTCCCGGCGTACAGTTTGCCGGCCTCGAAGTGGGCCTGCGCGTTGTCCGGATCGAACTGCAGGTAGGTTTCAAACTCGCTTGCGGCGTCGGCGTAGTAGTTCCCCTGCGCGAGCGACATGGCGAAGTTGAACCGCGCCGGTCCGTCGTTCGGATCGATGGCCAGGGCGTGCTCAAACGACTGCAACGCGAGGTCAGTGTCCCCGGTGTAAAAGGCCGCCTGGCCAAGCTCGAACCGGGCGTCGAACCAGGCCGGGTCGGCCTTGGCTGCCTCGATGTACGCGGCCTTGGCCCGCTGCCATTCCTCGGTTTTCTGGGCTGTTGCGCCGTCGTCGAAATAAGCCTTGGCCACCTGCCGGTCACCGCTATCGGGCAGGGTCGGGCTCAGGTATTTGTAGCGTGGGAAAGCAACCGCGCTGGGCAGGACGTTGGCCACCTTCACGGTGTTCGTGGAGGCCTTGGCCAACAGCCTGGGGCTGGGCAGCGGCGTGGTCGGGATGGTGGTGCGCGAGCGCCAGGAAACTTGCGACTTGGTTTTCTTGTTCGGCTCGGCCGTTGTTTTTTCGTTGTCGCCCCCGAACCAGTTCAGCGGGTTCACCCGCTGCTTCCAGTTCTTGGCCGGCTCCGGTTCCGGCGCGGGTTCGCTCGGCTTGGCCGGTTCCACTTGGGTTGCGGCCTCCTCCGTCTCGGCTGTTGTTTTTTCGTTGTCACCGCCGAACCAGTTCAGCGGGTTCAGCCGCCGCTTCCAGTCCTTGGCCGGCTCCGTCTCGGCGGTGGTGTCCGCTTGGCCGACTTCCGGTTCCGGTGTGTGTTCGCTCGGCTCGGCCGGTTCCACTTGGGTTGCGGCCGGCTCCGGCTTGGCCACCGGGACCGGCAGCGGCGCGGGCTCGTTCACAGTCACGATTTCCGGTTCTGGTACGGCCGGTTCCGGCTTGGGCTCTTCAGTGGGCGGCTCAACGATCACGACGTTGGCAGGCTCCGGCTCGGGGGTTGGCTCCGGCTCGGGCTGGGTTTCTTTCGGCTCGAGCTCGGCGACCGTCGGCTCCGGTTTCACCTCCTCTTTTGGATCCGGTTCGACCTCGGCGACCGGTTCGGGTTCGGGTTCCGGTTCGGGTTCGGGTTCGGGTTCCGGCTTGAGATATTCCTCGAGGCTGTTGACGAGTTGTTTGATCTCGGAATCCGCATCCGGCACGATGGCGAGATAACTGCGGTAAGTCTCCAGGGCTTCTGGGTATTGCTTCAGTTCCTGTTGGACAACCGCCAGATTAAACAATGCTGTCGTGTTATTTCCGTCCAGGTCGACTGCTTTTTTGAAATGCTTGGCAGCCGAAGCAATATTCTTTTGCTTCCAGGCAACGGTACCGAGTCCGTTTTGCGCATGGGTGTTGTCCGGTATTTTACTGAAACTTTTCGTCGCATCACTAGTGCGTTCGGCTCTTAACTCAGCGGTTCCCTTCTCCAGCCAGTATTGAAAAACATTATTGGTTGATTTCGAGTTGGTGTTCGTGATGAGCAGTGAACCGAAGACTTTGGCGGCTTCCTCCCAATCCTCCGCCTCGAGGTGGAGCCAGGCGAGGTTTTGGTACGCTTGAATCCTGCTCTTCTGCCCGCCTTTTTCTATGGCAAGATCGAAGTATTTTTTTGCCTCTTTCAATTCCCCGATTTTGGCGTCCCCGGTTTTGTTCTTGGAGAGTTTTTGGTGCGAGAGGCCTAGCTGGTTGTAGAGTTTGCCGACGACGACGAGATTGGTCTTGAGGTTGGTGTGATCCTCGATCCGTTTCTGGGCGTCCTCCAGCTGCTTGAGCGCCTCGGCGGTTTTGCCGTCGGCGAGCAGGCGGCTGCCCTCCTCGAGGGCATTTTGCTCCGGCGGAGTGCACCCGGTGAGGGTTGCCACCAGACAAACCGCAGCCAAAAGCCGGCTGGTCAAGTCGGTGGGTTTTTGCGTGGTCCGCATGGCTGCTGGTGGTAGCATCGCGGCACGGGCGAGTCAAGGGAGGCACACTCTCTTCAAGTCCGCTTCATCGTGCACCCAGGAAGACCCAACCGCCGCCAAGCTCGGCCGGGCCAGGCCGATTCCCGGCTGGGCGCACGTTTTTTTTGCCTGCTGCTTGCAGGAGTCCTGGCATTGGCCCCGCTTGGCCAAGCGGAGGAGGCTACTGCGCCGCCCAAGCCCCGAATCCTGTTGGTGGAGGACAAGTCCGCTTTGCGCGAGTTTGAGGTTGATGCCGCTAAGGTCGCGGAAATGGTCTCCGAAGGGCTGAAGCAGCTCACCGGCAGTCCAAGTGTGGCAACCGCCTGGCTGTCGCTGCTCACCCCGGCGGACACGGTCGCCATCAAGGTCAACTCGGTGCCCGGGCCGATTGGAGGCACGCGCAAGGCGGTGGTCGATGCGGTTGTACGAGGATTACTCGAGGCACGGCTGCCGCCGGACCGGATCATTATATGGGATCAATCGCTGGCCAGCCTTGGGGCGGCGGGGTTCGGCGGCTTGGCCAAGCGGCACGGTGTGCGGCTGGCCGGGAGCCGGGACGCCGGCTGGGATGAGTCAGTCACCTACGAGTCGTCGATTGTAGGCACGCTGGTCGCGGGCGACCTTGGCTTCGAGCGTGAGGGGGAGAACTCCAGCCGCAAGTCGCACTTGTCCCGGCTGCTCACCGGGGAGTTGACGCGCATCATCAGCATCTGCCCGTTAATCAACCATAATCAGGCCGGCGTGTCGGGCCACCTGGTTGGGCTTGTCGATGGCAGCATGGACAACTCCCGCCGGTTCGGCGTGAACGCCTCGATCCTCTCGGTGGCAGTGCCTGAGATTTTGGCGCTCGAGGACGCGAAGCAGCGCCGGCATCTTGGCGACCGGCTCGTGCTCAACATTACCGACGCGTTGTTCTGCCAATACCTTGGCCAGAGTAAATGCCTGCTTCACTACACGGTGGGGCTTGGTCAACTGCGCTTCAGCACCGACCCGGTGGCGCTGGATGTCTTCTCGATTGAGGAGCTAAAGAGGCAGCGGGAACGGTTCGAGGTGGACTACTTGCCGCCCGACTCATCGCTGTACAAAAACGCCGCGCTGATCCAGCTCGGCGAGAGCAACCCGGCCCGCCGCGAGGTCGTGGAGATCTTCCGTTGACCGGCCCACACCGAATCGTGGGTTGACACGACCCCATCGGGCCACCCAAAACAGGGCCCGCTTATGAGCTTGTTAGCTGACAAAGTTGCCGTGGTGACCGGCGCGGGCCGAGGTATCGGCCGCGCAATCGCCCTTGCCTACGCCAGGATGGGTGCAGACGTGGCCTGCGTCTCACGCACGGAGGAAAACTCAGCCAAGGTTGCCGCCGAGGTGGAGGCCCTTGGCCGCAGGGCTTGGCCGTTGGCTGTCGATGTTTCCGACACGGCCGCGGTCGATGCCGCTGCGAAGGGGATCCTCGAGTTGGCCGGCGGGGTGGACATCCTCGTGAATAACGCTGGCGTGACCCGCGACAACCTGCTCATGCGCATGAGCGAGGAGGAGTGGGACACCGTGCTCAACACCAACCTCAAGGGGGCGTTCAACTTCACCAGGGCGCTCACGCGGCCGTTCATCAAGCAGCGCAGCGGGCGCATTATCAACATCGCTTCTGTGATCGGCCTGATCGGCAACGCCGGCCAGAGCAACTATGCCGCGAGCAAGGCGGCCCTGATCGGGTTCACCAAGTCAATCGCCAAGGAACTGGCGCCGCGCGGCATCACGGTCAACGCCATCGCGCCTGGCTTCATCGAGACAGACATGACCGCCGTGCTCGATGATAAAGTGCGCGAGGAGGTTCTCGGGCGCGTGCCGCTGGGCCGGTTCGGTTCGTCGGACGATATCGCCCATGCGGCGGTGTTTTTGGCTATGGAGCCCACAGGTTATGTCACCGGGCAGGTTCTCACCGTGGACGGCGGTATGGTGATGTGACCATTTTAACGCCGATTTTTTGCGAATAGGAGCTTGACGGCTCTGGCTGGCGTTCTTAAAGAACCCCCCGAACATTTGGAGACTTATGTCTGAAAATCCACCCGCAGATCGAATCAAAAAAATCATCGTCGAGCAGCTCGGCGTCAACGAGGACCAAGTCAAGCCGGAGGCCAAGTTCATCGAGGACTTGGGCGCGGACTCGCTCGACACTGTCGAGCTAGTCATGGCACTGGAGGAGGAATTCGGAACCGAGATCCCCGATGAGGAGGCTGAAAAGCTCCAAAGCGTCGGGGATGTCATCAAATTCATCGAAGACACCCAGTCCTAAGGGCCGGGGCGGATTCCGGGGCAGCCCGAGCCGCCGCTTGGCTGTCCTGCTGGCTTCATGGCCGACCCAACACGAAAGCGAGTCGTCGTCACCGGCATCGGTGTCGTCACGCCGCTTGGACAGGGGGCCGACACTTTTTGGGGAAATCTCCTCGCCGGCCAGTGCGGCATCGACTCGATCAGCGCCTTCGACACTGAGGGCTTCCCCTGCACCATCGCCGGCGAGGTGAAGGATTTCGACCCCACACCGGCCTTCCCCTCGCCCAAGGAAGTGCGCCGCACCGACCGGTTCTCCCAGTTTGGCATCCACGCCGGCTGGCAGGCGCTCAACGACTCCGGCCTGGACTTGGGCAAGGCCAACCGCGACCGCATCGGCGCCTTCATCGGCTCCGGCATCGGCGGGCTCATCACCCTCGAGGATCAGCACAAGAAGCTGCTCGAACGGGGCCCGGGCCGCTTGTCGCCGTTTTTCATCCCGATGATGATTCTCAACATGGCCTCGGGGATGTTTTCGCTTTATCACGGCTTGCGCGGCCCGAACGTGGCCACCTGCTCCGCTTGTGCCACAGCCAGCCACGCCATCGGCGAGGCATGGCGTACGCTTGTCATGGGCGATGCCGACGTCATGGTTGCCGGTGGGACCGAGGCCGCTGTTGCCCCCTGTGCGGTGGGCGGGTTCGCCTCCAT
>CAJWPV010000069.1 GCA_913045395.1 uncultured Verrucomicrobiota bacterium
ACTCCCGGAACCGCCACCGCGGCCGTCAGCAGTCCGCAGTTTCCCATAAAAGAACGTCGATTCATCTTCATGATAGATGGTGATTTGAAGCCCCGCGAACCTACCCAACCCGTCCCAAATTGGAAAGGGACATCTTCTCGATCAGCTCGCTTGACTAAGTTTGGCGAATGATTCGCCCGTCGACCAAGCGAGTAAAGCCCGGTCTTGATTGGGAGTCCAATATACCAGCTGAAAGCTCACCCTCCTGTTGAAGTTTTATAGACAGTCTGAAAAATTTTATTCAAATTCAGTGTTAGTTTTTGGCCATGCCAACAGGCCTTTGATCCTCTTATTCCACTTTGTTCCGACTCTTGCTGCGCTGTGACTGGAACCGTTGAATATCAGGTAAACGAGCGCATTTTCTGCAAAATAATTTGGGGAGTACATGCCTAGGGTCTGATTTTGAGCAACAACTCAACAGGGTCAACGCAAATGCTGGCATACTGGGTGCTATAGGCTGCTGTGGTTTCCCAGACATGGGTGCTTGGTTCCTTCGAGACAGGGTTGAACAATCCACATGACCGAACGGGGCTCACTACCCGGTTTAAGATCTGAATAATAATGAACATGAGAAATAATAGAAAACTGACACGGGCTGCCATTGCGATGGCAGCGGTTGCATCGGTCACTGCCAAGGCGGAGATCGAGTTGACGGAAGGCCTTTCTTTGCAGGGGTTTTTAGACGTATCGGCCCAGCGGGCTGATGATGGCAAAGACACCGACAGCACAGCCGAGATTGGCGAGTTCGAGGTGGATCTACTTTATGGTGGTGACTCCGTCAACGCACAGGTTGACCTGAACTACATCGGGCGCGGCGGCAACGATGAGGGTGTAGAGCTGGAGCAGGCATTCGTAGGCTATTCGGTGTCCGACCAGTTCAGCCTAAAGGCGGGCAAATTCTTGAGTTGCATCGGCTACGAGAGTTTCGACGTGAACGGCCTATACCAATACTCGGCCGCAGCAAGCACGGTTTACCCGGGCCATCACACCGGCCTAGCGGGCGTTTACAACGGGGATACGTTTGGAGTCTATGCTTCCGCAGTGGCTGACACATGGGACCCGAAAGGCACCGATCTTAACAACCTCGGCTACGAGGTGCAGGTGTTCACCTCGCCGGCGGAGGGATTGACCATCAAGCTGGGCTATGCCACCGGGGATGTGGGTGACTACGACAAGTCGATGCTCAACCTGTGGGCCGGCTACTCGGTGGATTCCCTTACCGTCGCGGTTGAATACAGCTCACTCGAGGATTTCGGGGCAAATGGTTCTGACGGCGACGCCTACATGCTGATGGGCAACTATGCCTTCACGGACACGTTCAACGCCACCCTGCGTTACGCCCATGTGGATGCCGACTGGGCCGATATTGATGAGTTCACCATTAGCCCTCGCTTTGTGATCTCGGATAGTTGGTCCGTCATCACCGAGTACCGCAATCGCGACTTCGCCGGCGGTGGGGATGAGGATCTGCTGGCGGCAAGGGCGCTGTACACGTTCTAAAAGTTAACCCTTAAAACGAAATACATTATCATGAAATACGCAATGCCAAGCTGTGTGTTGGCGCTGTTGTTAATCGGCTGCGGTGGCGAACCGTCGCAGCCGCAACCGACGTCTGACCAAGCGGCCGATACGGTAAAGATCGGCATACTGCATTCGCTCAGCGGAACGATGGCCATCTCCGAGACCTCCCTGAGGGATGTCGTCCTAATGGCGGCGGAAGAGATCAACGCCAAGGGGGGCGTGCTCGGCAAGCAAATCGAGCCGGTCGTGGTGGATCCTGCCTCGGACTGGCCGCTGTTTGCTGAAAAGGCCAAGGAACTGATCAACCAGCACCAGGTCGCAGTGACATTCGGTTGCTGGACCTCGGTGAGCCGCAAGTCGTGCCTGCCGGTGTTCGAGGAATACAACCAGCTTCTGTTTTACCCGGTCCAATACGAGGGTGAAGAGCAGTCGCTGAACGTGTTCTACACGGCGGCGTCACCGAATCAGCAACTCATTCCCGCTGCGGAATACATGATGGATGAACTGGGCATGAAGAAGTTCTACCTGCTCGGCACCGACTATGTCTTCCCGCGCACGGCGAACAAGGTGCTCAAGGCGTTCCTTTTGACCAAGGGCGTCCCGGAGGCGAACATCGTGGAGGAGTACACGCCGTTCCACCATCAGGACTATCAGACGATTGTCGGCAAGATCAAGACGTTTGCCGCTGGCGGAAATGCCTGTGTACTCTCCACAATTAACGGCGACAGCAACGTGCCGTTCTACAAGGAGTTCGCCAACCAGGGGCTGACCTCGGACGACTGCCCGATCATGGCATTTTCCGTTGCGGAGGACGAATTGCGCGCGATGGATGTCCCGCCGCTGGTTGGGCACTTGGCCGCCTGGAATTATTTCCAGAGCGTGAAGTCACCGGGAAATCGTACATTTGTTCAGGCCTTCAAGAGCTATTGCGTAAAGAACAACCTGCCGGGCGGTACAAAGCGCGTGACCGACGATCCGATCGAGGCGGCCTACTTCGGTGTGTACGTCTGGAAGGCCGCCGTTGAGAAGGCCGGCACGTTCGACGTGGACAAGGTTCGTCAGGCGGTCTATGGACTGGAGTTCGACGCCCCGGGCGGCAAAAAGCAGATGCACGCTTCCAACCAGCACACCCTAAAGCCGGTGTACGTTGGCGAGATCCTCAAGAACGGCCAGTTCAAGATCGTGTGGGAGAGTGAAGGCCTTGTTTCGCCGGACTCCTATAGCCGCTACCTTCATACGGACGGGAACTACCCGAAGCCGACCGGTGGACCGAAGAAAAAGGGATAATTAACCGGTTTTGGCGGTTAGCAGGTGGGCTTGGGTTTTCGCTCATTGCTCTATTGGTCGCTGATTCGATCCATCTGCTAATCCGCCTCGGTTAAAGTACATCGCTAAAGAACTAACCTTTATGAAAACATTGAGAAAAAAGGCGTTCACGCTGATTGAACTGCTGGTGGTCATAGCGATCATTGCCATCTTGGCCGGCATGCTCCTGCCCGCCCTGGCCAAGGCAAAATCCAAGGCTCAAGGCATCACTTGCATGAACAGCAACCAGCAATTGACCATGGCCTGGCGTTTTTACGCCGAGGAGAACGATGGCTACCTCGTGGCTTCTGGCCGGTGGGGAACTCCAACGCTGCCACCGGAATGGATCGGCGGGAACTGGTTGGACAAGAGCAACCTCCGCAAGTCTGACAACTGGGATGTGGATTTGTGGATTCGGGGAATCAGCAGCACCGGGAGAAAGGTTCCCGGGCGAGGCAATCTCCTCTACCCATATGCCGGCAATAGCACTGAGATTTTCAACTGCCCGGCCGACAACAGTGTCGGAATCAACAACAAGGGGAAAACAGTACCCAGGCTCCGGAGTCGCTCGATCAACAACTGGGTGGGAGGTCCCGGTTGGGGCGGGCCCCAGTGTCATATCTTCATGAAAGATACGGACATGAATGACCCTGGCCCCTCCAACACGTTCGTGATGCTCGATGAGCGGGAAGACAGCATTAACGATGGTTATTTCGTCGTTGATATGTCCGGCTGGCCGGTGCGATCGCAGCAGATAGTGGACTTCCCAGCCAGCTACCATAACATGGCCGCCGGATTTTCCTTCGCCGATGGCCATGCCGAAATTCACAAGTGGCTGGACAAGCGGACTCGCCCAGCCATCAACAAGGGCAATATGCAACTCAACGTCCCCATGAGGGATAGTGTAGACCTGTATTGGATGATGGAAAAGGCCACCCGCCCCCGATGAGTAAACGCTGATTTTATGTCATGAAAAAAACGCGTGCCTTCACCCTCATCGAGTTGCTGGTGGTTATCGCGATCATGTCGATGAACAACTCGGCCGGCTTGTTTTAAGCAGTTCCTCCTGAGACAGCATGAGATATAGCTTGGCCCTCTTCATGGCCGTTGTGACTGGTTGGACGTTCAGCCCACCCGTTGCGGCGGCCGATTCTTCCGTAGACAAACCAAGCGACACGGCTCTCCTGGAGCAGATTGCCACGCTCGCTGGTGACGATGCTGCCGCGCGCAAGCAGGCGCTGTTCGACTTGGCCAAGACCGGCGACTCGCGACTTGAAGCATTTCTCGAAAACTACCGTACTGGCAGCGTCTACCTCTGGAATGATCAGATCGTCGTCTGCACCGAGACTGAGGAGGATGAGGACTTCAACGAATTGGCCCCGCTGACCCACCCGCTCACCGGTGAGCCGTTGTTGGGCGATGATGACAAACAGGTCAAGCCGGATGTGTCGGACCTGGGGG
The DNA here is from genome assembly GCA_913045395.1 of uncultured Verrucomicrobiota bacterium. GTDB lineage: Bacteria > Verrucomicrobiota > Verrucomicrobiia > Limisphaerales > UBA1096 > UBA1096. The sequence continues at coordinate 4,327 of CAJWPV010000069.1, forward strand.
ATATCAGCCCCAACCGTGACGAACGGAAGTGGGCCGCGCAGGCCAATTTTTTTCTGCGCCTTTTATCGCCCGATGCCGAGGTGCGACTGTCGGGCGCCAAGAAATCCGGTGACCCGCCGTACAACATTAATGCCGTTGAGTTGCTTGGTGAAATTGCTCAAAAAGATTCTGATAACAATATTCGTCACACCGCCAGGGAGAGTTTGCTGCTGATCCGATTGGGAACGGATGTTCCGCTTGGCCAAGCGGAGGAGCGCTGGGCCGCAGCCGGCCAACTCGCCGAGATGAAGAGCCTACGCGCGTTGCCGATCCTTGAGGAGATGCTTCGTGACGAGGGGTTTGAAAAACACGGCCAGGCGGCCCGAGAGCAATGCGAGAAGGCCGTCGCGGCAATCAATAGCCATCAGTCGTTTGTGAACTGGGTGGGCTACGTGTTTCAGGGACTCTCGCTTGGTTCAATCCTGATCATAATGGCGCTGGGCCTCGCGATCACCTTTGGCCTGATGGGCGTCATCAACATGGCACACGGTGAGTTAATGATGGTCGGCGCGTTCACCACCTACGTCATCCAGCAACTGTTTGTGAACCATCTGCCTGAAGGGATGTTCAACTGGTATTACGTCGTGGCGCTGCCGTCTGCATTTCTGGCGGCGGCTTGTGTCGGTTGGCTGATCGAGATCGCAGTCGTGCGGCACCTGTACCGGCGGCCGCTCGAGTCGTTGTTGGCCACGTGGGGCGTGAGCATCCTGTTGATCCAGTCTGCGCGACTGATCTTCGGTGACAACATCGGCGTGAACAGCCCGACCTGGCTCCGTGGAAACGTGGAGGTGATGCAGGATGTTATTTTGCCGTTCAACCGGCTTTTCATTATTGCCCTGTGCGCCTTGTGCGTGGCGATGATTTACACGCTGATCAATCGGACCAAGCTTGGCCTCCGGATGCGCGCCACGATGCAAAACCGCGACATGGCGGATAGTCTCGGCGTCAACACCCGGCGCATTGACAGCTATACGTTTGCGTTTGGCTCCGGCCTGGCCGGCCTGGCCGGCTACGCGCTGACGCTGATCGGCGGTGTGACACCGGACATGGGGCAAAACTATATTGTTGAGTCGTTCCTAGTGGTGGTGACTGGCGGTGTCGGCGAGTTGCTCGGCGTGATCTGCTCCGGGCTGGGCTTGGGCGTGGCGACCAAGGTGATCGAGCCGATGCAGTTCGGCGATTTCACCGTCGAGGCGATTTGGGCCAAGGTCTTTGTACTGGCCTGCGTGGTGGCGTTCATTCAATTCAAGCCAGCCGGGTTGTTCCCGCCGAAGGGAAGGCTGGCCGATGTTTAGGGACAAGCCGAACCACGAGCTCTGTGTTTGGGCGCTGTTCCTGTTCGGGCTGGTCGGCATCCCAGCGCTGTATTTCTCCGGCACAATCTCGATCGACACGGTCAACATGCTCGGTCGCTATCTGGCGTTTGCCATTGCGGCGATCGGATTGGATTTGATTTGGGGGTACTGCGGTGTGCTCAGCCTGTGCCAGGCACTCTTCTTCGCGCTGGGTGGCTATGCGATGGGGATGTACCTGGCGCACCACGGCGGGCCGGAGGGCATTATCGACAAGGACGGCTGGAAACTCCCCGCCTGCCTATTCGTCGTGTATCCGTACGACGTTGGCGAGGCACCGGGAGACGCGATGGTGCCTTGGTTCTGGAAACCGTTTTTCAGCCTGCCGCTGACGGTGTTGCTGGGGGTGGCATTGCCCGGGGTGGTGGCGGCGGTGATCGGGTACTTTGGTTTTCGCAGTCGCGTGCGCGGCGTCTACTTTGCAATTTTGACGCAGGCGATAACGGTTGCCGGTTGGCTGGTGTTTTGCATGAACAACATGAAGTTGTGCGGCACCAACGGGTTGACGCGCTTCAATACGATCGCCGGGTTTGAGTTGTCCAGTCACAGCGTCAAGTTTGGACTCTACCTGATCACGCTGATTTGTTTGATCGGCGTGTTTTGTCTTTGCCGTTTCTTGGTCAGCACCCGGCTTGGCCGGGTGCTGGTGGCCGTGCGCGACGACGAAACGAATCTCCGTTTCTTCGGCTACAAGCCTTATATGTTCAAGATGTTCGTTTTCGCCCTGGCTGCTGCCTTGGGTGGATTGGGAGGAATGCTCTACACACCACAGATGGGCATCGTCACACCCGAGTACATGACGGCCAAGTGGTCGATCCTGTTTGTGATCTGGGTGGCGGTCGGCGGCCGAGGCACGCTGTCTGGCGCGGTGCTTGGGGCGATTGGCGTGAACTTGGTTTACAATTTCCTAACCACCCGCTGGCCGGAGGCCTGGCCGTTTGTGCAGGGGTTGCTGTTCGTCAGCGTGGTGCTGCTGTTCCCAAAAGGCATCGCCGGCCTGCTGAATTTGATCCGTTTCAATCGCTTGGCCAAGCGCACCGCCGAGGCATGAACACGACCGAACTCATAGCCGAATACCGGGAATTCAGCCCGCGAATCAACCGGATCGGCGCGCGCGATTTCCTTTTGTTTGTCGAGGATTTGAGTGCGGTATTTGACGGATTCAAAGCGGTGGACATCGGTGCCTGGGGAGTGAAGCGCAACGAGTTGCGCGTGGTCATCGGCCCGAACGGTGCCGGCAAAACGACCCTGTGCGACCTGGTCAGCGGCAAGACCCGGCCGACGACCGGCAAAGTGTATTTCGAGGGCGACGACATCACGAACGAGTTGGAGGCGGACATCGCCCTGCGCGGCATCGGCCGCAAATTCCAGACGCCCCGCGTGTACGACAGCCTGACCACGTTCGAGAACATGGAGCTTGCCCTCCCCGGCAGCAGGCAGGTGC
>CAJWPV010000070.1 GCA_913045395.1 uncultured Verrucomicrobiota bacterium
GAAGCCATCCGCCCAGCTCGCACTCGGCGAGTCGCCGCTTTACTTCACCATCGGCAACCTGAATTTCTCGTGGGAGCGACTGAAGTTCACCGACCTCGCCGATGCCGGGAAATCCCGCGACGTTAACATCAACATCGAGGGCTACACCGTGCAGGACGTCGAGAAACTCAGCGACCTGCGCCCGCTCTTCGACCAAATCGCCACCAAGGTCACTTGGAAGGTGCTGCTCAACAAACTCTTCGGCCGCCTTTTCTCCAACTGACCCGACAGCACTTGGCCAGGCGGCGGCTCAAATCATTCTCTTCAGGCTACCCTGCTCGATCTGCCAGCGGTGGAGATTGCCGGAAAGTTCGCCGGGCCAGTTTTCCTCGGTGCAGGTCATAAACACCTGGCCAAGCGCCTGGCCGGTGCGGCTGATCAGCGGCATCAGGCCGGCCCGGCGCCCGGCGTCCAGTTCGCCCATTACGTCGTCGATCAAGAGGATCGGCGGCGAGCCATGAATGCCGCCGAGGTACTCGGCCTGCGCTATTTTCAGCGCGATGGCAAAGGTGCGCTTTTGTCCTTCGCTGGCGTATTGCACCGCCGACTGGCCGTCGAGCGTCAGTTTGAGTTCATCGCGATGTGGTCCGACCAGTGTCGTGCGGTATCGCTGCTCGCGAGGTCTCGACTTGGCCAGGCTTACCGCAAGATCCTCACGTACACTTGGTGCGTAGGTGATGTCTGCGTTCTCCGGCTTGGCCGCGATTTTTCGGTAAGCCAGCCGGATGATTGGCGAGAGTTTGTCAACGAGCTGCCGGCGGGCGGCGATGAGTTGTTCGCCGTTGGCGACAAGTTCGCGGGTGAAGCTGTCGATCAACGCGGGGTCGGGCGAATCTCGCCTGAGCAGTGCGTTGCGCGAGCGCAGCGCCTCGGTGTAACGGTGTAGCAACTCGAGATAGCCGGGCTGGGACTGTGTCAGTAGCAGATCTAGGAAACGTCGGCGAGACTTTCCCGGCCCGTTAACCAGCAGTGAATCCTCCGCACAAAAGACAACGGTACGAAGCGTGCCGAGGTAATCGGTAATGCGGCGCATCGGCTTTTCATTGACGGTGAGTTTGCGTTGGTCAGGGGACCAGTAGTAGCGGATTTCGCTTTCTGCCTGGCCAAGCGCGAGTCCGCCGGCGAAAAAGGCTTTTTGTTCGTGTCGGATGAGCTGTGCGTTGCCGACGCCGCGGAACGAGCGGAGCGTGGCCAGCAGGTAAACAGCCTCGAGCAGGTTGGTTTTGCCCTGTGCATTGCGGCCGAGCAGCACGTGAAATCCCGGCTCGAATGCTGCATCGAGCTCCCGAATGTTCCGAAAGTCACGCAGTTTGAGCTTGGTCAAGTGCACGCCGCATTGTGCGTGGTGGCGGATCAGGGTTCGAGCGGAAAGCAGCTAAAAGCGGTACAGCATCCCGATTTTAGTCACCAGCTCTAGGTCCTTGATCACGAAGCCGGTCATCTCGTCAACGTAGCCCTGGTTGACCACAAAGAACATTTTCGCGCCCGGCTTGTACTCCCACTGAAGGCGACTGTTGACACCCATAGAGTTTGAGATGTCATCGTACTGCAGGAGGTTCGATAGAACCAAATCCGGTGTGAAACTGTACTGGAGCGTTCCTGAGATGACATTGATAGTGGAATTCTCAAACTGCTCCCAATCGATCAGGTTCAAGGAGTAATCAACGCTTAAACGGAGCTTGGGCCAAGGGATATAACGTGTTTCAAGCTCTATTTGTTGTCTCGTGCCATCGTAAAAGCCGCCGATCCTGTACATGGGCCTAAGGAACAGTAATCGGTTCATGCCCAAATAGGCTAACAAACGTACATCCCACCATTCATAATCCCCGGCAGGGATCATCGAACCGTCGGAGATTTCAAAATCCTCAGTCGGCCGATCCGTCAAGTGCGACACCTTTAGCGATATATAGTCTTGGCTCTCGAGAAAGAGTGAAACTAGATCGAGCGATTGTTTGGTATTCACAACGTCGTTTCCGAGATCGGTGTAGAGTTCCGCCTCGTAACCATGGCGTGTGTTCCGCAACCAACTGATGTTGTCGTGGTAGGTCGTAAAATCCGCTTCGACCATGTACCGACGAGTGCCCCGGCGCCGAACAAAACCCATGGCCGGATTGAAATCATCGCCGATATCCATTGCGCTGGCGGACAGATCGATGTTGCGGTCATACAGCTTGGTGCTGGCGCCCCAGGCCGGCTCCAGTCCACCCACATCTTCCGAATAGGAACCAAGCGCAAACAGGTTGGCCTCAAAGGTGCGTCCATCCAAGAAGTTGCTGTTTCGATACTGGAAGTCGACACCTGTGACCGAGTTCATTTCATCCGAGTTTGGATCACCCACGGTGGTCAGGAACCCAACGGATGACTGCTCGAAAAGGTTGCGGCTAACTCGGCCAACAAAAGCATTCCGCGGGCGCCCATCCCCCTCTATCACGGCATCAAGCAGGCCGATGTTATAATCCTTAATACGGCCGGTAAGCTTTCCGGCAAAGTGAATCGGCGCGATTTGTCCTTTACTGCTCAGGCCGATTCGACGACTGAAAAACGGCATCAGCAGTGTGTCAGACGAATCCCGTGATCGGCGTCTGGAGGATTCACCGCCGCCGAAACCGAAGATGCCGGAGTCTTCCAGGAAAAACTGGCGTTTTTCTTGGAAAAACAGGGGGTAGCGAGTTAAATTAACCTGGCGCCTGTCTATTTCGGTCTCCGCGAAATCGGTGTTGACGCTAGCAAGGGCGGACAGGCTGGGTGTGAGCCGGTAGCGGACATCGAAACCAAAGTCCCCAAGCAAATCCGAGTCCTTGGCATCGTACTCCCTACGGTATTTACCGGTCGCATAAGGAGTAATGTCCAGACCAAGCCCCTGCCTGAGCCCGTGCAATCCGGTCAAGTCACCGCATTCGGACACATGATAACCTCGGATGGAGGCGCGCGAGTTGGCCCACAAAGCACTTTCATTGAAGCGTCCGATGTTGCGGTAGATGTTGAATCCCCATGTGCTGGTTGTTTCATCAAAACTGATAGTCTTGAATGGAATGGCGATTTCGGTGCTCCATCCCCAGACATGTCGCCTGCTTTTTGCCATCCATGCCCCGTCCCACTCGGGACTTACAGAGGTGTTATTACTGATCGTGGCATCGCCGCGCGCTCCGTTCGTGTTAACCGAAAATTGATAGCCGTTCCTGCGATCCAGAAAGGTATCCAGGGTAATCATCACCACATCCTCAAAATACATGTGACCATCCCTCTCCATGTTAAGCGCAACAAGGCGATCAGACTCGGTGTCAAAGCACCACACGCCGATGTACAATGCATCGTCATCGAAGAGCACCCGGAATTCCGTTCGCTGGGAGTGTGGCACATTCTCCTTGGGTTCCTTTTGAAGAAACTCACCTGCCGGCTTGGTCAAGTGCCATGGTTCGTCAACGAGATGGCCGTCGATGTCGGGAGCCTGGTCGACGCGCACTGCCTTTACGGTGGGCCGACCTCGAAATGTGCCCCGGCTTTCGGGCGCGATCGCTGATGGCTTGGGAATGTCAGCCGCAAACGCCTGGCCAAGGGCCACACCAAAAGCCAAGGCCAATGCTCGACAAAACCACCTGATCTGGGCAGGCAGAAATGGCGTTTGCTTTAAGAAGATGTGTCCCATCTATTATTCCACTTAATGATTAAAAGCGGAACAGTCCGCCGACCTTAGCCACCACCTCAATGTCCCTAATCACGAAGCCGGTTATCTCGTCGACATACCCCTGGTTGATAACGAAGAACATTTTCGCGCCCGGTTTATACTCCCACTGCAGCCGGCTGTTGACCCCGATTGAATTTGATATGTCGTCATATTGGATTAGGTTAAAAAGGGTCAGGTCCGGGGTGAAACTGTACTGAATTCTCCCGGAAATCAGATTAATAGTTGAATCCTTGAATTGCTCCCAATCAATGAGGTTCAGAGAGTAATCCAGCATAAGTGAAATCCGGTTCGTTGGGCGATAAACGAGTGTAGACGAAAGTTGTTGCCGGTCGCCGTCGTAAAAACTGCCCACGGTGTAAGAATTGGCTGCGGCAAACTTTCGATACAAACCAGTGTTTAAAGAAAGCCTCGCATCCCACCAATCATAATTGCCTGCCGGAATTACAGTTCCGTCCGAAATATCAAAGTCCTTGTTGGGTCGATCGGTGTGATGGGAGACCGATAAGGAGAGCATTTCTTGGCTTTCAAATGAAAGGGATGCCAGGTTGAACGTCTGCTTGGTGTTCACGACATCATTCCCAAGATCGGTATAAAGCTCCGCCTCGTAACCGTGACGGGTGTTTCGCAACCAACTGATTTCCTCGAAATAGGGTGTGAATTCCGCCTCGAGCATGTGACGCCGTGTTCCTCGCCGACGTACAAAGCCCATGGCCGGGTTGAAGTCGTTGCCGATCTCCATCACGCTGGCTGACAGTTCGATATTCCGGTCATATAACTTTGCGTTGGTTGCCCAGGTCGGTTCCAAGCCACCCAAATCCTCTGAATAGGAACCTAGCACATAAAGATTTGCCTCGAAGGTATGTCCCCCCACGAAGTCGGTGTTACGGTACTGAAAGTCGATACCCGTCACTGAGTTCATTTCATCCGAGTTGGGATCACCCACCGTTGTCAGGAATCCGAACGACGATTGCTCAAATATATTGCGACTGACGCGGCCGACGAAAGCATTGCGAGGGTGGTCGTCTCCCTCCACCACTGCGTTGAGCAGGCCGATATTGTAGTCCTTTATCCGTCCCGTCACTTTTCCGGCAAACTGAATGGGGGTAATCTGCCCTTTGCTGCTTAGGCCGATTCGCCGACTGAAAAACGGCATCAACAGTGTGTCCGAGGAATCCCGTGAACGGCGGCGGGATGATTCTCCGCCCCCGAAACCGAAGATGCCAGAGTCCTCGAGGAAAAACTGCCGTTTCTCAGGAAAGAACAGCGGGAAACGTGTGAAGTTGACCTGGCGCGTGTCTATTTCTGTTTCGGCAAAATCAGTGTTTATGCTGGCTAGGGCGGTTAGGCTGGGCGTGAGTCGATAGCGGACGTCGAAACCAAAGTCACCAAGAAGATCAGAATCCCTGGAGTCATAGTCTTTCCTGTATTTACCCGTTGCATAGGGCGTGATATCTAGCCCGATCCCTTGTCTTAGACCGTGTAGTCCAGTCAAGTCGCCGCATCCGGAGACATGATAGCTGCGACTGATTCGACGCGAGTTGGCCCACTGACCTCGCTCGCCAAAACGGCCAATATTTCGGTATATGTTGATTCCCCAGCTATCGTTCTTTTCGTCAAAGCTCAACGACTTAAAAGGGATGGCTACCTCAATACTCCAACCCCAAGCATGTTTTTTACTTTTCGCCCTCCAAGCACCATCCCATTCACCGTTGCGCGAGGTATTGTTACTGACAGTTGCATCACTCCTAGCTCCATTAGGGTTAACCGTAAATATGTAGCCATTCCTGCGGTCTTGAAAGGTATCCAGCGTGATATTTACCATGTCTTCATAACGCATCATGACATCACGTTCCATGGTGTGGGCAATAATATTGCGTGCCTCTGTATCAAAACACCACACGCCAACAAATAGGGTATCATTATTGTAGAGTACACGAAACTCGGTGCGCTGTGAGTGTGGTATATTCTGTTTGGGTTCCTTTTGAAGGAACTCGCCAGCCGGTTTGGCATGGCTCCATGCTTCGTCAATGAGATGGCCGTCGATGTCGGGGGCCTTGGTGACGCGCACAGCAGCGACGGTGGGCCGTCCGCGGAAGGTGCCTTTGCTTTCCGGCGCGATGATGGAGTGCTCGGCGGCGATTGCTGCTTGGCCAAGGCCAAGCATTAAAAGTGTCGTGAAGATTATCGTCCGCTGTATCGCCGGCCGATCAATTGGATTGCTCAAAGAGTTGTTGGGAAATAAGGGTCAGCCCAGATTGGGGAAAGCCGTCTTGAGATCCAGCGAGTCGTTGTTGGCCTTTTGCAGATTCAACAGTCGCTTGTACAACCGTTTTATGACCTTCTCCGTTTTCTTGTTGTCGGCAAGGTCTTTCATCTCAAGCGGGTCCCGCTTGATGTTGTACAAGCGGGCCTTGGAGATTTTAGGATAAAGGATGAGCTTCCAGTTGCCGACCGTGACCGAGCGCTGCAGGCCTAGGTACGCGCCATAAACGGCCCTGACTTCGGACTCCGTGGTCTTGCCACTGAGCAGCGGCAGCAGGCTCTGGAACTCAACCTGCTCCGGGCGCTTGGCCCCGGCGATGTCCAGCGACGTGGCCATCACATCCTGCAGGTAAATCGGCGCGGCGATCTTGTGGCTGGCCTTGATGCCTGGGCCAACTGCGATGAACGGCACGTGGGTGCTGTGCTCGTACAGGTTTTGCTTGCCGAACAATCCGTGGTGGCCGACCGCCAGCCCGTGGTCTGCTGTAAAAAAAATGTAGGTGTTGTCGGCTTGGCCGGACTTGTCGAGTGCGTCGAGGATGCGGCCGACTTGTGCGTCCATGTGCTCGATGATCGCGTAGTATTCCTGCCGATGAACCTTCACCGCGTGATGCGTGCGGGGGAACGGCCCGAGCTTCTCGTCGCGCAAGTTGGCACCGCAACCGATATCGTCCTTGTACGGATATTCGTCGAGATAATTTTCCGGTACCTTGATGCGGCTCAACGGGTAGCGCTCAACATACTCCTTCGGCGCCTGCCGGGGGTCGTGCGGTGCGTTGAACGCGATGTACATGAAGAACGGCCGCTCGTCCTGCTTGGCTTCGCCGATGTAATCGACCGCGTCGTCACCGACCACCTCGCTCCAGTGTTTGCCGCCCTTCCAGAATCCGTCGAACTTCACGTCGTACGGGCTCCATGGGTCGGGTTTGCCGGGTAGCGGCCGGTTGTAGCCCTGCGGCGTTTGGTTCGGCATGCCGCCGCGGATGTTTCGGGCGACTTGAAATGCTTTATCGGCGGGAGCCTGAATATGCCATTTACCGGTGAAAAATGTCTGGTAACCG
>CAJWPV010000071.1 GCA_913045395.1 uncultured Verrucomicrobiota bacterium
CGAGTATACGCGCAGCAATCCGCAATGGATCTGGCAACAGTGCCTGCACAACGCGGAGTTCCGCCAGCGGGTGGCCGATCGTGTTCACAAACATTTCAACTATGGAGGTGCGTTGACACCTGAATCCGTGGCTAGCCTGTTGAACAAGCGAGTCGCGAAATTGCACTTGGCTGTCATCGGGGAGTCTGCCCGGTGGGGCAATCCGCATAGCAGCAATTGGGCGCCTCCTTCCCGCGCGGGCTCGGGCAACAGGCCCCGCACGCTGGACGACGACTGGCAGCCGGAGGTAGATCGATGGTTTAACGAGTACATCCCGGAGAGGTCGCGGGTCGTCGTTGATCAACTCTGGAAGCACGGGTTGATTCCCGATCTCGAGTCCGCCCGCCTGGTCAAGCGGGGTGGTGTAATTGAGCAGGGTTTCGAACTAGAAATGTCCGCTGCACAGGGTGAGGTGTACTATACGCTCGATGGCTCGGACCCTCGCCTGATCGGTGGGAAAATCTCACCCGTGGCGGAAAAATACAGCCGCCCCGTGCGCCTCGACAAGACCCGCGTTGTCAAGGTACGCGTGTTGTTAGGGGACGAATGGAGCGCCATCGACGAATTACCTTTCGAGGTTAAGGAAAAACAAGTCACCAAGAATTTGAAGAAATGAAGCCAAACCGATTGAACTGTGTCTCCATCGCATTACTGGCGCTGGCAGTAGCACTGCCCTTGGCCAAGGCAGAGGAAAAGTCGTCCGTGTACAAGAGCCTCTTGGCCAAGTATGACGCCAACAAGGACGGGCGTCTTAGTGTAGCCGAGCGTGAAATCATCCGAACCGACAGGCTCAGGCCCAGTCCGAGGCGGGAGCGGCGCCAGTTTCGTTATCCCGACCCGATTGTCGCTCGCTTTGACAAGGACGGGGACGATGAACTGAATGAGGAGGAATTTGACGCTGCCCGAAATTGGGTGGACAAACGTTTCAGAGAAATTAATGACGAGTACGATGTCAACAAGGATGGCCGCTTGGGCACCGACGAGCGTGCCGCGCTTTCCAAGCAGGTCGAGGCCGGAAAGTTCAAGGATATGGGTACGTTGATGGGGTATTTGACTCGTTCACGCAGCAGTCGCGGCGATCGTAATCGGGATATGCGGCGTGATGAAGGAGGGTTATCACGCAGGGGTATTTTGCGCAAAAGTGACGATGATGGCGACGGTCGGTTGAGTGAGGAGGAATTGGCTGTCGCGCGAGCGACATTGGAGAAAGTAGAAGCCGAGCGCGCGCGTGAGGAGCGGAGCGGCATCCGGCGCGTCCCCAGCCGGGGGAGCCAATAATACGCCGGTTCATGCGCCTCTTTCAGGGCGTTAGCAGTTCGACATCGCCGGAGTGAATCCACCCTTTTAGGCCGAGGAGGCTTTCGACTTCGAGGAAGTCCCCCTTGCGATCGTGCACGAGCAGTTCTATTCCGTCGGTGGCCTTGAATGACTCCGGCGATTCCTCCAGCGGCCCGTTGCGGACTGTCGCCTTTTCCACGCTGACGAACGCGTGGCTGTCGGAGAAGTAGTCCGATGCGGCCATGGCCAACAGGAGCGCGGTAGCCACAACGCCCGTTGCGGGGAGCCGAATCCAAAGCGGTTTTCCCACGAACGCTTCCGGCTTCAGTTGTCTCACCGCCAGCAGGAGCAAAAACAGGGTGATCACCATCGAGGCGAGGACAGTCCACTCGCCAAGCGAGAGCATGCGCATCCAGCGTTGGCGTAAACTCAGCGTCGGTGGCTGGGTGTTGGCCTGCTCGCGGGCGAAGCGAAGGTTGGCCCGGGTCTCGGGGTTGCGCGGATCGAGCCGCAGCGATCGTTGGTAGGCTGCCATCGCCTGGCCAAGTTGGCCGGCCTTGAAGTGCGCGTTGCCAAGGTTGAACAGGAGGTTGGCGGAAACCCCGTTCGTGGCGGTGGCTCGGTACAGGGAAGCGGCCTCAGGGAAGCGGCCGGTTTCGTACAGGCGGTTGGCCTCCTCGAACTGCGCCTCACTGGCCGGGCTCGAGTCGGCAGAGAGCAGGACTCCGGCGAGCAGGACTAGCGATTGGCCAAGCCGGGTTCGGGGTTGGTATGGGCGATGGCGAGGGTTCATTTTAGGGCGTGAAACAACTCCTTGAGTAGGGCGAGATTGGCTTTCATTTCCCCTGTGGTCTGCGAGCCGGCGTAGCTGGCCTGGTCACTCGCGGTGAACAATTTCCGGATGTCGCCCCGGGTATCCTCACTGAGCCGTTTGTGTGCGGCGGGGCTGTGAACGATATCGCCGGTGATCCCCTCGGCTGGGATGTCGAGCTGCAACCCAATTTGTTCGCGAAGCAAATCCGCCAACTCAGCGTGAAATTCGCCGACCTCGCCGCCATCGGCCAGGGCATCGAGCTTGGCCAGGCCGGCGCGGGTGCGCCCTGCCACCTGCAGCTTGCGGCGCAACCTTGGGTTGTTGGCCAGCGCGTTGGTTTTTCGCCGCCACGCCAGCGCGCCAAGCCAGAGCAGCAGGGGGATGGACTGCAGCATCCAGTAGCTGGGTCGGGCGATGAGCGGCGTCGCTTGGGCAAGCGAGCCCAGGTGGTGCTTGATGGTCAGGATATCGGTTTGTGGGGGCGCGTCCGGCTCCCCGGTTTCCTGCGTCCTGCTGCCATCGACGAGCGGGGTGAGCGGTTTGTCACCCGGTTTGACCTTCAAAGGAAACGGCCCTTTAGCCAATACGCGATACCGGGTCGTGACCGGATCAAAAAAGGAGAACTCGATGCGCGGCACCTCGGCGATTTTGTCGTTCTCGGGGATCACGACCTGCTCGAATATCCTCGAGCCCAGCAGGCCGAGGGGATTTTCTTTTTTTGTGGTGACAGACGGCTCGTAGCTCTTGAAGCCGGGCCAGTTGAGCTTGGGCAGGTTGAGCGACTCGATGGCTCCCTGGCCGGAGATCCGGACATTCACTGTGACCGGGTCGCCAACCGTCACCTCAAGTGGGGACAAGTTTGCCTGCATCGCGTACCGGCCAACCGCGCCGTTAAAGCTGGCAGGCTTGTTCGCGTTGGGCAGCGGCTTGACTGTGATTGGCTGTGCCTTGGCCTCTAGGTTAACAGGTTTCTGTTGGTAGCGGTTGAAGAAACCGTCAAACGGATCGTTGAACGGGCTGCGCCGGTTTTGTTTTTGGCGGACGCGCAACACCATGCTTTGTTTCACCGGGCCAAGCTGGAGTTCACCCGCCTTGACCGGCACGGCGGCGGTGCGAAAAGTCAGCACCTGATAGATTTGGTTGCCCTTCTGCATCCGTGACTGCGTGTGCTTGGGGAATGCGGCGACGTTGAAGCCGTCGGCAATCAGTTCCGGCATCTGCACGTTGACGCCGTCGATGTAATGCAGCTGGATCTCGATCGGTATGACCTCGCCGACGTAGGCAGTCGTCTTGGTGGGCAGCAGGCGGACGTAGGCATATTGCGACAGAGCGTTGCTGCCCTTGGGTTGTTCCCCGGCGGGCAACACACGGAGCGTGAGCGGCTTGGGCTTGAGCAGGCCGGACTTGTGCCGAACCTGAATCGGGGACAGCGTGTAGTTGCCGGGCTTGAGCGGCGTGACCAGGATGTTGAACGTGTAGGAGGAGATTCGCGCGCCGTTGGCCAGTTGAAACTGCCGGGAGGTTCCGGCGTTGGCGAAGCGCAGGCCGGGAATCGAAGGCAGCATCGGCTGGGACGAGGGGGAAAAGTTGGTGCAGGTGACGGACAGGGTGACGCTCTCGCCGATCGACGTGGCAGCACGGTCGAGGCTGGCGCTGACCTCCTGGCCATGCGCATTCGACACAAACAGCAATGCAAAGTTGAAAGCAAGGATCCTGCTCATCTCACCAATTCTTGGTTATTCCCCGGCTGCGTGCCTTGCCTTTTTGGACGGGTCGATAAATCAGGGAGCGTTCCTGTTGCTTGAGGTTGTCGAGCAGTTGGCGCACCTGCTCCGGGGTCATCTTGCCGTCCGGCTGCGCTTGACCGGCGTCGGATTGTTCCTGGCCCTGGCTTGGCTGGGGCTGTTCCTTTTTGTCCTCTTCGCCCGAGGCGCTCTGCTTTTGTCGTTCCTCTTTTTTCTCCTGCTGATCCTGTCCGGATTGCTGTTGCTGCTGCTCCTTTTTCTCGTCGTCGCCTCGTTGTTGTTCCTGCTGTTGCCGGTCTTTCTGCTGTTGTTCCTGCTCCTGTTTTTTTTGGTCGGCTGATTTTTGCTGCTGCTGGTCTTGTTGTTGCTCGTTTTTGTCTTGGTTCTCCTTGTCCTGATTTTCGTCGTTCTGTTGCTGCTCTTGTTGCAGTTGCTCGAGTCGCGCTTTGACAATGTCGGTGTTAAACTGGGCGTCCTTGTCATTGGGGGTGTCCTCCAGTTGCTGGCTGAGTTCGAAAGCGCCCTCGTATTTTTTCAGGGCATCGATCCACTGCTTGGCCTTGTCATCCGGATTCTCAGTGTTTTCGCCCAGGCGAAACATCGCATTGCCGAGATTGTAAAAGGCCCGCTGCTGGAGCGGGAGCGGAGCTTCGGGCGAGGCGAGGGCCGAGTTGAAATGATTCCGGGCTTTTTCGAAATCGCCGGCACGGTACGCGGCGGCCCCGGCGTTGTAATGCAGCCGGGCGTCTTCTGGGCTTTCCTCCAATAGCTTCTCGTAGAGAAGCAGCGCTCTTCCGAATTCATTCTGATCCATCGCCCGCCGAGCGTCGGCCGGTGTGGCCAAGGCAGCCGGGGTAAGCAACAGCAGCCCAAGCGTAGCCAGGACGGCCCCGGTTGAGACGATGTTTTTTTGCGATTGTCGGCGACCCTCACCGAGCAGCATCTCGCTAAGTAGCAGCAAAATGGCCAGGCCAAGGGGCCACTGGTAACGCTCAATGTAGCGTTTGGTCATCTGGTTCTCGATTCGGTTGGGCGTTAATCCAGCCAGGCGAGACTCGTAGAGCCGCTCCATCGTGTTCGCCCCCTTCAGCGGCAGGTAGAGCGCACCGGTGCCGGTGGAGAGTTCGCGCAGGAGTGTTTCGTTCAGGCGCGACTTGACGACATTGCCGCTCCCGTCCTTGAGAAACTCGAGGCGGCCGGTCTGCGGGTTGGGCAACTGGATGAGTTCCCCCTTGGGTGAGCCAAGGCCGATGGTGAAAATCTTCATGCCGATGTCGTTTGCTTTTTGGGCGGCGTCGGTGACGCCGGCCTCGTGGTCCTCGCCGTCGGTCATCAGCACGAGGACCTTGTGGTTGTCCTCCTCTTTCTCAAACGTTCTCACCGCCTCTGCGACTGCCTCGCTGATGGCCGTCCCGCCCTGGGGGATGATGTCGCTGCTGAGTGAGTTGACATTCTGCACGAACGCATTGCGGTCGATGGTCAACGGGCACTGCAGAAACGCGGTGCCGGAGAAGGCAATCAGGCCAAGCCGGTCGCGCTTGGCCAAGCGCATCAGGTCGAGCACGGCCAGCTTGGCCCGCTCGAGCCGGTTCGGGGTCTGGTCGGTGGCCAGCATGCTTCGCGAGGTATCCACGGCGACGAGGATGTCGAGGCTGCGCGTTTCGGTTTTCTGCAGTTCATAACCGCCCTTGGGCCGGGCCAGGACAATAAACAGCAGTAGCACCACGCCAAGAAGCAGTGCCAGCTTGGCCTTACGCCGTGCCGCGGATAGCCTAAGCGTGAGTTGTTCTACGAGGTTGGTGTGGATGAATCTTGTCACCCGCTCGCGCCGCCGCCGCCACGCCCAGCCTAGGAAGAGGCCAAGCAGCGGCACGACCAGCGCCGTCAGCCACAAAATCTGGGAATGTTCAAAATGCACAAAGCTCAGTTCCGAAAACGCGCAGGAACCATACTCGCGCAGCCGAGCCTCGGCCACGCGAAAATTTGAGCCCCTGCAGGGCGCTTTCGATGGCAACTGACCGTTGAATTGGAGAATCCGTTCAATTCAAGCCGTCCTTTGTCTTGCAGTCGGGGGCTGGGATGGTTTTTCTTCCTGCCGCCGCTTTCAGTGGCCGAACGATGAAGACCAGCCCGGAGATCAGACAATCCTTCCTCGATTTTTTTCAGGAGAAGCAGCACACCATCGTGTCATCTGCCAGTCTGATGCCGGACGCGCCCAATCTGCTGTTCACCAATGCTGGTATGAACCAGTTCGTCCCGATCTTCCTCGGTGAGCAAACCTGCCCCTATACCCCAGGCCGTGCCGCCGACACCCAGAAATGCATCCGCGCCGGCGGCAAGCATAATGACCTCGAGGACGTGGGCTTGGACACGTACCACCACACGTTCTTCGAGATGCTCGGCAACTGGTCGTTTGGTGATTACTTTAAAAAGGAGGCCGTCGAGTGGGCTTGGGAACTGCTCACTGGGGTGTGGAGTTTCCCGAAGGAGCGACTATTCGCCACCGTGTACAAGCCGGGCGAAGGTGACCCGGGCGAGTTTGACCAGGAGGCGTATGACTGCTGGGCGGCGATCTTCACCGCAGCTGGACTCGATCCCGCCGTGCATATTATCAATGGCGACAAGCACGACAACTTCTGGATGATGGGCGACACCGGCCCGTGCGGCCCGTGCAGCGAGTTGCACATTGACCTCACGCCCGGGGGCGACACGCAAGGCAGCCTCGTCAACGCCGACAACGGGCAGTGCATCGAGATTTGGAACCTGGTTTTCATCCAGTACAACGCCAATCCGGACGGCACCTTTGTGCCGCTTGCCGCCAGGCACGTGGATACCGGCATGGGCTTCGAGCGTGTCGCCGCGGTCATCCAGTCAACCAACGGCTTTTCCGACTTCAGCAAGCCGGTCTCCAATTACGACACCGATGTCTTTAGTCCCATCTTTGCCGCGCTCGAAAAACTGAGCGGCAAAAAGTACGCCGCCACACTGCCTGGCCCTGAGCAGACTGAGCAGGAAAAAACCGACATTGCCTTCCGTGTCATCGGCGACCACATCCGCACGTTGAGTTTCTCGATCGCCGACGGCATCCGGCCGGGAAA
>CAJWPV010000072.1 GCA_913045395.1 uncultured Verrucomicrobiota bacterium
GCACATAGTGCGCCTGCCAGATCAGGAAAAACACGAGCATCACCGGCGACTCCCAGCCGCGAACCCACACAAAGGCGCCGGCCGGGACGATCACTGCCGGCGACTCCATTAGCAGCCAGCCGGAGCGGGCGCTGATCAACGGACCCCAGCTGCCCTGGTTGTGCCGCCCATAGGGGGCGTTTATGAAGCAGAGGCAGATCGCAATTGGCAGCGCCAGTGCCAGCCACACCCAGGTGAAAGAGGTAAGCCAATCGGGGTCGGTCGCGATAGTGATGATTTCGGGCGGCATCGGTGGCGCCCTATCAGGGACAAACCAGCCGGTGATTCAAGCTAAAAAACATCAGCGCTTTACAGCTTCACAGGCGAGGGATAGTTTTTCTGGATGTCGTCAAAACTTGACGAGTCGGATTTTGTAGATCGGGATCTCGAGGCTACGAAGGAGACCGGCGCACTTTCCCCCGGGTCGGATGAATCCACTGCCCCGCCCAGCCGCGAGGAACTGACCTCACGCGTCACCGAGACACAGCAAAAGCTGGCCGAGCTCAAGCGGATGCAGGAGGAGCTTGAGCGCGAGCGAAACGACGTCGAGGAGGCGCGCAAGCGGCGCACCGAGTTGGCCACCGGCCGTGAGGAAATGGTGCAGAACATCACGCGCGGCATTGGCCTGCTGGAGGAGGCCGAGTTGTCCAGCGGCCGCACCACCGAGCAGCTCGCCATGACCGTCAGCGATCTGCAGGGGTCATTGGACAAGGTCACCGGCATTGAAGAGGGGGAATGGACGGAGGAGAATTGGAGTGTCGAGCTGACCAAGGCACTGACCACCATTGAGAATGCCCGGATGGAATGGAACTCCGCCCGGCTCAAGTGGCCGGTGCTCGACGGCGAGACGGACCTCCCGTTTACCGCCGGGCAACCACAGGTCATCGAGCGGCCCGGTCTCGAGCAATTCAGTTTCTGGCAGCTCAGCCGGTTCGGGCTGGCCTTTACCTGGCCCCTGGTCGTGGTCGGCATTGCCATTGTCATTCTGCTGATTCTGTTCCCGAGTTGAGCCGCCATGGGCTTGTTCCGACGCAATGATCCAATCGCGAGCCGTGCCAAGGCACTTAAGGCCCGCTTGGCCGACTTGGAGTCACAAATCGAGCAACTCGACCAGGCCGCCCCCGCGCCGCAGCAAACACCCCCCGCCGTGCACGAACTCAAGCCTGGCGAAGAGCCGCTGCCTCCCCGACCCAGCCACCCTCTTTCGGAGCAGCCACTGGGCACGACCAACCCGGAAAACGAAACCCTGTGGCATTGGTTCAGCAGCCGGTTCCGCAAGCCGCCGGTCTCGTCCAACCCGAGGATGGTCAACTTCCTCGCCGCTGGGAGTATTCAAGGATTGCGGCCGATGCGGTACGAGCGCCGCGTGGCGCGCAACCGGTTCCTGGCCTTCAGTGCTCTCCTGGTGCTCGTGCTGATCTGCCTGTTTTGGACTCTCCTGCAGCAATGAGTGACGAGACCACCCTCACGATCCGGGTTGCCATCACCGTGATAGCGGCGGTCATTGCCATCGCCGTCGCCGTGATTTTTGGCCGTGAGGACGACCGCGATGACTAGCGCTGCCTCCATCGCCACGCGGCACGGCACGTTCGTCGCACAATTCAACCACACCGGCCTGTGCCAACTGGATTTCCCTGGCAAAGCCGGTCGGCCCAAGGCCGCGCCGCCTCCGACCGGGTCGCCCAAGCGCTGGCTGGCGGCCACCGCCGCCGCGCTCGAATCGCTGCTGCTTGGCCAGGCGCCACAAAAACTGCCCCCGATGGATCTGTCGACTGGCACCGATTTCCAGCAATCGGTTTGGAGACAACTCCTCAAAATCCCGCTTGGACAAACGCGATCTTACGGAGAACTGGCTCAGTGCTTGGCCAAACCGGGCGCCTCGCGAGCCGTCGGCTCGGCCTGCGGCTCCAACCCGATCCCGGTCATCGTTCCTTGCCACCGGGTGCTGGCGGCGCACCGGCGCCTCGGCGGCTTCTCTGGCGGCCTCGGCTGGAAGCAGCGTCTGCTGCGTATAGAGCAGGCCGAGTTTATCGGGTGATTCCTTTTTTGCAGAAGTCCGGCCGCCGGTTTGTTAATCTGCGCCGTGCGAAGGCTTCGCCTGTCACCGAGCATGACTTCTTTTGTGTGGGTAATCCGAAAAACCGTTCTTTGCAGCGGAACCACGGTTTGGTTTGCCCTTGCCGGTGCGACGCTGATCGCCGGCCCGATCGAGGAGTTTGACCAATGGATTGCTCGTTACGAGGCGGCGCCATTGGAGGCCCGGCCGGGCTTGGAGGCAGAGGGTGTGCGCTTGGCCAAGCGGCGTCAGCCGCTGATGCTGCGATTGATTGCAACCCAACCGCGATTGGCCCTGCAACGCGCCGTTCCTCGCCTTGCCAGGCTGCCGGAGTCCATCTCCCAACATCTCGAGCAACACACCGAGGGGCTGGCGGAGTACACCGTGACGGTTGCCTGTGGTGGGATTGGGCATCGCACCTGCCAGGTGGAGCGAACACTCACGCTCAACGGTGGTATACTGACCCCGCGCTGGTTCGGGCGCCGAGCGCATCTTGGCTCGAAGAGGGGCCTGCCGGTGTACGGCATTGTGCTCGGTGGGCAAATGGCGATCGCTGATGAGCCGGCCCGGGAGCTTTCCGCCGCCGAGAAAACGGTGCTGGGTCTCGCGGCGGATCAAACCGTCCTTTCGCTGGCCGGTGAAAGGCGTACGTTCGATACCCCGGCGGCGGGGGCCGACTGGCAGCGAACACTCATCGCCGCCGAACAGGTGCCCGGCCCGGCGATACACCTGCGGCCGGTGGCCAAGCAGAAGCCGCCCGTAGCGTGGACCACCGGCAAAAAAAACGTGCTGTTCATTCGCGTTGACTTCTCCGACCGCGAGGGCAACCCGCTGAACGACGAGGCGGCGATGTTCTCGATGAATCGCACCAACGAGTTTCTCGGGGACAATTCGTACGGCAAGCTCATAATCGACACGACGCTGGTGCCGGGAGTGTTACGCATGCCCAAGCCGGCGGCGTGGTACCAGGCCGAGCCGGAAAGCCGAGACGACAAGTTGCTGGATCATGCCCGCGACGCAGCTCGCTTGGTTGGCACGAAATACAATTTCCGCGACTATGACCTGTACATCGTTTGCTTCGACTCGATCTTCGACGGCTGGGCCGGCAAGGCGCGTGTCGGTACGATCGGGCTTTGGCTCAACGGTGGCTTCAGCAACGACACCATCCAGCATGAGCTCGGCCACAACCTCGGCCTGTTCCACGCCAACGCCTGGGTGCCGTCGCAGGGCGATTCTCCGATCGGCTCCGGGGAGCACGAGGAGTACGGAGATCCCTACGACAACATGGGAAATTACTCGCCGTACGGGCACTTCAACGTCTATTTCAAGAATTATCTCTGGTGGATTCCGGACGCATCGGTGAAATCCGTTTCGCGCACCGGCACCTACCGGGTGAAGGCGCACGACCACCGCGAGTCCGGTATCGGCGTGCGCGCGCTGAAGATTGGCAAAAACTCCGGGCGCGACTACTGGGTGGGCGTCCGGCACTGGCTGGTCGGGAATGAGATCATGCTGCGCTGGGGGCTCAAGTCGGGCAGCTCAATGAGCGGCGACGGCTCGCTGCTGCTCGACATGACACCAGAAACCCGCCGTGAATTTGAGGAGAGCCAGCCGCGCGACCACTCTTTACAGATGGGCAAAACGTTTCACGACAGCAGTCGTCGGGTGTCGATCACCCCGGTGGCCCGCGGTGGCGATGGCCGCAAACTGTGGGTGGACATGCGCGTGGTGTACGGCTCGGCTGACTCCAACCGCTTGCCCAGCGTGAGCATCGACGGGTCGTCGGTGGAGGGCAAAGTGGGCGAGCCGTTCCGTCTCACGGCCAGCGGCTCCGATCCGGACAACGACGCCCTGTTTTACATTTGGGAGTTCGGCGACGGCAGCGATGCAGCCTACGGCAAGACCGTCTTGCACACCTACTTTATCGGCGCGGGCTCGGCGTTCCCGGTCACCTGCACGGCAGTCGATGGCAGGGGCGGCAGTGCAACGGCCACAATCTCGGTTCAGGTGGAGGGCAGCGACGACCCGGTCAACAGCTGGACCCAAACCACGCTGCCGGACACTGGCAACCTGTCGTTTGCGGCATTTGGCGGCGGGCAGTTTCTCGCGGGGGGCGACGGAGGCACCTTGGCCAAGCGCGATGCCGGAGGGACGGTCTGGTCCAGGGTCGGCGACAGCGGCACAAGGCAGCGGCTCTTCGGCGGCGCGATCACAGGAGGCACACGCTTGGCCGTCGGCTGGTTGGGCGCGGTGACGGTTTCCAAAAACGCAGGCGCATGGCGCCTGGCAAAGGGGGTCGAGTTGGTGAACCTTGAAGATGTGATCCATGATGGCGACCAGTTCATCGCCGTGGGCAAGACAGGCAAGGTTGGCCTTTCGCCGGACGGTGAGGCGTGGACGTTTCACGAAAGCGGCACCGCCGCCTGGCTCAAGCATGTCACGATCGGTGGCGGCACTTACGCAGCAGTTGGCACGCGGGGCACAATCGTCACCTCAACCAACGGTTCAAAGTGGACGGAGCGCAACACGCCAACGACGAACGGCCTAGAGAGCGTGGCATTTGGCAACGGCCAGTTTGTCGCCGTCGGTTTCAAGGGCACGATCCTCTACTCGGGCAACGGGGAAAGCTGGATCAGCGCCAAGTCGGGCACCGATGAGTGGCTCAACGATGTGACATTCGGCGGGGGGATGTTTATGGCGGTTGGTGCCAACGGCACACTGCTGACCTCGCCCGACGGCAAGGCTTGGTTGCGCCGCAGCTCCGGCACGGAGACGACGCTCGGCGGCGTGGCGTTTGGCGCTCGGCGGTTCGTCATTGTCGGGCGCGACGGGCTGATCCTCGAGTCGGGACAACTGGCCGCGCCGCCGGTGCCAACGCTCTCGGCCGCCTTGACCAAGGGCGGCAAGCTGCGGCTGGTCATCGAAGGGCAGGGGGGCGGGCTCTTCCGCATCGAGGTCTCGGACGACCTGCAGGAATGGAGGGTTCTCAAGCGCATCCGGCAGATGGAGGCCAAGCCGGTGGAGTTCATTGATGAATCGGCCACGGCAGATCGCAGCCACTTTTACCGCACTGTCACGCCGTAGCCGTTTTGCCTTCCGCTTAGCCAAGCGTGGCAGTAGGTTTGGCCGCGTTAACTTGAAGAGAGATGAACACTTTCCTGAGGTTATTCAGTTGGACGACCCTCTTTTGCTGCGCGGCATGTGGTGAGGCGAACGATAAAACGGCCAAGCCGGCCAGCACCCCAAAGCCGATTGTGAATCCATCCAACGAACCCCTGACAAAAGTGGCGAAGGCCGAATCCATCACACTCGGCGGAGGATGTTTTTGGTGTGTGGAGGCGGTGTACCAACGTATCGAGGGCATCACAAAAGTGACCTCCGGCTACATGGGTGGTACGGTGCCCAATCCCACCTACAAACAAATCTGTACCGGCCGAACCGGCCATGCCGAGGTGGTGAAGGTGGAGTTCGACCCGGCAAAACTTTCCCTCGAAAAAGTGCTGGCGGTGTTTTGGAAAGCGCACGATCCCACCACGCTCAACCGGCAGGGTGCGGACGTTGGCACACAGTATCGCTCGGCGATTTTTTATCATAACGACGCCGATAAGGCTGTGGCGCAGAAATCCATGCAAGCGGCGGGCAAGTCGGGTGAGTTTAGGAGTCCGATCGTGACCGAGATCGCCCGGGCCGGCACATTCTACAAGGCTGAGGCTTATCACCAAAACTACTTCAACCTGAACTCTAACGCGCCGTACTGCCGCGCCGTCATCTGGCCCAAGCTTCGTAAACTTGGTTTGAAGTTCAAAGAATAGCCTTCGGAACGGCCACCATCAAGGTGTGTCCTTGCCTGGCCGGTTCCGCTCCACCACATTGCGCACGAGCGATTCCATGGATTCGTAGTCCAGGTCCCCTTCCTTTTCGAGGTCGCGGTAGACTTGCTTCTCCAAGGCACGGAGGTGGGTGGCGTGCATTTGCAGCTCGAGGTCGTTAAGGGTGGGGTTATGCTCAAGCATTTCCGCAATACGCTTGTCATTGGCCACGCGCCGTTCGACCAGTCGATTATGCAGGATTGCAAAGGTGCCGTGGGAAAGGGTGCCCTTCCTTTCCGCATCCTCCAAGTTATCCACCAGACAACGAACGGCCTGCCGGCGTGCCAGTGCCATCTCGTATTCGATCT
This sequence comes from uncultured Verrucomicrobiota bacterium, assembly GCA_913045395.1. Lineage (GTDB taxonomy): Bacteria > Verrucomicrobiota > Verrucomicrobiia > Limisphaerales > UBA1096 > UBA1096. Next base: position 6,273 of record CAJWPV010000072.1, read on the forward strand.
CTTCATGAGTTTCCACAATGAGCCCCACCCGTTTCATGAGCCACTCAATCGTGGTGCCCTGTAGTAGAATGGACAGCAGCACCACCCCAAAAACGAGGTTGAGGATCAGTTTGCGCGTCGTTTCCCCTTCGTCACTAGCCACTAGCATCATGGCCATCACCATCGAAAGGCTGCCACGGACCCCTGACCAGGTTATGACCGGCAGCCATGGTTTCTTCAGCCTCAGATCCTCACGCTGCACCAGGTTGTGTACGCCAAACACGGTTACGCTGCGAACCAGAATCATGATCACAAAAAAGGCCACAATGAGTCCGGCGTCCGCCCACAATTCGCTCAATCTTATTTCCAGCCCGATGAGAATGAAGACAAAGGAGTTGGCCATGAAGGCGGCAAACTCCCAGAAGGAAAAGACTGCCTCGCGCGTGGTGGGACTCATACCGTGCTTGGCACCAACATTGCCGACCATCATCCCGCAGACGACCACGGCGATGACGCCCGAGGCATGGAGCTGCATGGCCGCAACATTACTGCCGTAGGCGGCGATTGCGGTCAGGGCAACCTCGATGAGGTGGTCGTTAACTTTGCCTGTAAGGTAGGACATGGCCAGCCCGACCGCGACCCCAATGGCTGTGCCAAGAAAAACCTCGCGCAGGAAAACGCCGATCACGTGCAGAG
>CAJWPV010000073.1 GCA_913045395.1 uncultured Verrucomicrobiota bacterium
GCTGTTACGGCAGGTTCAGCATGTCCAACTGCGGCTTTTTTCTCCTCGACACCCGTTCGCACCGCAGCCTGCACAACGTCGATAACCCCGACAACCCCAAGGCCACCATGCTCGGCAAGCAGCAACTAAAATGGCTGAAGAACGGCATCCGCAACAGCCAGGCGGACTTTATCTTTGTCGTGTCCTCGGTGAACTTCATGGTGCCGCACGTCGGCAGCGGTGGCGGCGATGACCGGCAACTGACCATCAAGAAGGACGACGCGTGGACGGTGTTCCTCAAGGAGCGCGAGGAGTTGATCGAATTCTGGGACGGCCTCGACAAGGGCGTGTTTGTGCTCACCGGCGATTTGCACAACAGCTTCGCGATCAAGATCACCGACAACGTGTGGGAGTTCGCCAGCGGCCCGCACAACTCCATCAACCACGCGCCGATGAAGGACGAAGGCGGCCGCCCCGCCAACGGCCGCTTTCAGTACGGCCCGCGCGCCTGCGATATCCGCTGGAGCAGCTACGCAATGGAGGACATCCCACGCGCCAACCGCACCTTCCCCCACTACTGCGTGGTGCAGGTCAACAACGTCTTCAACAACCCGCTCGAGCGCGACGGCGAGCGGTGGTTCGCCTTCCCGCACCCGCAGGTGATCTTCCAGTTCCACGACGCTTACACCGGTGACCTGCGCTATTCGGAGACCTACGTGCTGGGGCTGGATTGACAGTGCTTGGCCAAGCGCGAATCATCGACCTCTGTGCATCCAACTGTCCCCAACAAAACGACATGCCGCCGCCGGCTTGGCTTGGTTTTGTTCCTTGTGTTCGCGCTCGCGATGGTGATGGGGCCGGGGCCAGGGTTGCGCCTGATAAACCCTGAACCCACCGCCGCCCGCGAGAGCCTGCTCATTCTCGGGGTACCGGTGATCTACGCTTGGGGACTGTTCTGGTACGGCGTGCAGGCTGCAGTGGTGGTGAGCGCCTACCTCACCATCTGGAAACCAAGCGAGGATTGATGGACACCGCCACGACAACTGAGCTTGGCTGGCTCCCGCACTTCTGCCTCGCAGGGTATCTGCTTTTTCTGCTCGGGATCGGCCTCTGGGGTTTTAGTAAACGCAAGGCCGGCGAGGAGGACTACTACCTCGCCGGGCGCGGTCAGGGCTGGATGGTTTCGTCACTGACGATCATGGCCACGTTTTTCAGCTCGGCGGCGATGCTCGGCGCTCCGGGGATGGTGTACAAGGAGGGAGTCGTGTTTGCGTTGTTCGCGCTGAACGTCCCGCTGAGCGGCGCGATGATCTACGTGCTCGGCAACCGCATTCGCAAAATCGGCCAGACGCACGGCCACATCACGCCGGCCGACCTGGTCTGCAGCCACTACGGCAGCCCGGTTGCGCTGCGATGCCTCGTGGCGTTGATCGGTTTTCTCTATGCCGTGCCGTACGTGGTCATCCAAATTCAAGCGGGCGGGATTATTTCGAGCCAACTCTTCGGCGGTGAACACGCATTCGAGATCGGTGCCTGCCTGCTGTCGCTGGTGACGATGCTTTACATCATGATCGGCGGCATGCGTAGCGTCGCGTGGACCGATGCGCTGCAGGGCACGCTGCTGATGGGCGGCATGTTGCTGGCCGGCGCTGCTGCCGTGGCGGCCCTCGGCGGGCCGTCCGCTTTTTTCGAGAAAGTCGGCGAGTTGCCGCGCACGTCCCTCTCCGTCCCCGGCACTACCGGTTCGTTCACGCCGGAGAAACTGTTCACGCTCTGCATCTTCGGCGCGCTCGGCTCGATGATCCAGCCGGCGCAGTGGATGCGCTTTTACGCGGCCAAGTCAGCCAAGGCGCTGCGGCGCAGCGCGGTCATCTTTGCGCTTGGCCTGACGGCCTGTTTTCTATTTGGCGTGATGCTGGTCGGCTTGGGCGGCCAAGTGCTTTATCCCGTGGCCAAGCCAAGCGCCGACGGCGCGTTTGAATACCAAGTGCAGGCCGACGGCCAAGCAGTCGCCGTCAGCGAAGCCAAACTGCCCGAGCGCTTGGCCGAGGGCGGCAAGCCGCTACCCCACCCTGACGTCGGCGAAGGGCCGCGTGACTTCGACCAAATCATGGTCGTCGTGCTCAAGCGCCACCTGCCGGAACTGCTTGGCCCGGCGGGGCTCCTGCTGGCCACGCTGGTAATCATCGCGATCATGGCGGCGGCGATGAGCACCGCCGACAGCAATTTGCACGCGCTCAGCGCGGTGCTGACCCGCGACATTTACAGCGGCATCCTACGGCCGGGCGCCTCGGAGAAAAGCCGGCTGTGGGTCGGGCGCGGCGTGATCGCGGCGGCGACGCTGCTGGCGCTTGGCATGGTGTTCGTCAGCCGTAGCAGCGAGAGTTTCAACCCAATCGGGATGATCATGCCAATGAGCCTGCTGGCAATCGCCTTCTCGAGTCAACTGCTGCCGGTGACCTTCGACGTGCTGTTCCTCAAGCGCGGATCGCGGCAGGGGGCGATCGCCGGGATCGTCGCCGGAATGCTGGTGGTGCTGATGTTCAGCCCGCTGCTGACGATCGTCACCGGGAGTGACTCAGCGGCGGTGAGCCTGTTCGCCCGCCTCAAGCAAATCGCTGACATCGGCTTTTGCGGCGTGGTGGTGAACGTGGCCGTGTTCACGCTGCTCAGTGTGATTGGCAAGCGAACACGAAGCTGACCCTGCGCTTGGCCAAGCGGGGGGATTATTTTTTAAGCTTGGCTAGTTCCTTGCGCAGGCTCTTCGATGCTTTCCCATCGAACACCTGCCAAACCGCCAGGCCGTTACCGACCAGTTCCCACTCATCAAATTCCCAGACAACTTTTTTGTCGCGGTTAATCTCAAAAATTTGCGGGTTGGTCTCGCCAGCGTGGCAGTTACCGATGATGAAGTTGCCGTTTTTGAGTTCCTGCAACGCCGTCATCCAGCCCAGGTCGATGTCGGTGCCGGGAACTTTGTCCTTGATCTCCCAAACGACTTTTTTGTCGAGGGAAACCTCCACCACGCTGTGGCCGCTGCCGGAGGCGATCAGTGTGTTGCCGTTCTTCAGGCGGATCGCGCCGTAACAGCGGGTCCTGATGAGGTATTCCCAAACGATCTCGCCCTTGCGGTTGTACTCGGTGACGACGCCGGGATTCTCGGAGGTGACGAGGTAGTTGCCCTCCGGCGTGAAGCGCACCCAGCGGGTGTTTTGGCGGCCGTCCCTCTTCATCGGGATCTCGTGGACGATGTTGCCTTTTTTATCCACCTCGATGATGCGCCCCACCCCGCTCTCCACGATTGAGGTGTTGCCGTTTTTAAGGCGCGCGAAAGCGTGCACGTCCACCCGCTTGCCCTTGTTGCCGTTCATCGTGGCGGAGTCGTAGGTCCAGACGACTTCCTTGGCCAACGTCATCTCGATGAGCTTGGTCCAACTGTCATGGTAAAGAATGTTGCCGTTGGGCAGGAGGTGCACGTCGTGGTGGCCGGTGTGGCCCTGCTGCGGGCCGGCGGTCTTGTGCGACCAAAGCACGTCGCCGTTGCGGTCGGTGATTGCGACAATGTTTTTGCCGTAGGATGCGCTGACCAAAACCAGGCGCTCGGCCCTGCCAACGAGCGCGGTGAGCAACAACGAGAACACAAAAAGGAAACGGAGATTGGCTTTCACGCCGGGGAAATTAACCGCTTGGCCAAGCGGCGTCGAGCGCGGGTTCGATCAGCGGAAGAGGCGAGTCTCGAGGCGGTTGCTGTCTTCGCCCAAGCCTAGGCTGGGCATAGCCTTGAGCGAAAAAACCAGGCTCACGCTGAAGTCATCCTTGCCGGCACGGTGATCCCTCAGACGGAAGCGCAGTGCAGCCGTCGCGCTGGAGAAGTCGTGGTACACGCTGTAGCTCTGTTCCTCCATCGTACCGTCACTGGCCTCGAACTGGTGAATCATACGGAAGCCCCACTCCTCGTTCAGGCGATAGTACACGCGGCTGAACAACAGGTCGTTGCCCCAGCGCCAGTCGTCGTCGATCTGCTGCTGGAAAAACGGATCATACGGATAGCGCTCGCGCAGCTCGTCCGGCGACAAATCGCGGAGGTACCGGTGGCCGAGCGTCCAGCTCCAGCGATCGTTGGGCAACAGCGAGACCGTGTGGTTGGCCTCGTTAAGCAGGTTGTCATTCGGATCGACCCGCAACTCGGATCCGAGCAGCAGCCACGAACGCGGCTTGAGTTCCAAGTCGGAGTAAACATCGCTGAAGCGCACCTGGTTTTCGTTCGTCTCCAGGCGCCAGTCGGTGAATAGCTCCCAGTTCAGCAGGTCTTCGACCTGGCCGTTGCGCTTGGTTTGCAGGCGGTTCCGGACGCCGAGGCGCAGAACGTTGCGCGAGTCGATGCTGTCGATCGAGTTGTAGTCGGGGAAGTCGACCGGCCGAAGGCGAAGCGACTGCAACTCGCGATCGAACTGGGGCAGTTCCCACGGGCGCCTGTCCGGTTCCGGCACGTAAATGTAATTAACCAGTGGCTGCACGATGTGCCGCAGGCCATCGACGCCGAGCAAGCCGCTTTTCGCGTTGGACCACGTGCTCGACGCCTTGAACGACAACTCGATGCCGGTGTTGAACACGGAGCGATCCATCCCGCTCGAGCGGCCAGGTGCAGGATTGTCGCCGGATGTCGCGCCGTAATGCGTCAGCCGAACACCAGCGTGCGGTGTGACATTCAGCCAGCCGAAGTAGGTGCGCGGCACAAGCAGTTGCTGGTGCGTGTCGGCACGGAACGCCTCGTAGCCGATCAGGCCCAGGTCGGTGTCGGCCGGGCGAAACCTGAAGTGTCCGATTGAGCTTTCGCTCTCGTAAAAAACCGGCGTCTCGCCGAGCCGCTGGCGCAGGCCGGCCACGCGAATCTCCGGCAGCCGCTCGACGGTCTGGTAAAAGTCATCGACCTGCGGCTGAGTCAGCAGGCTGACGCTGAAGTTGCGCCAGTGTTTCGCCAACTCAACGTGCGACGCCGGCTGCGGGTTACGGCGAAACTGGCTCTCGAAAAAGTCGCGGTTCACAAACGCGTCGCTCTGATCCTGCAACACCAGCTTGGCCGTGAAGTCGGGCCGGATATTGACCGAGTGATAAAGGCTCAGCCGGTGCCGGTTGTTGCGGTCGGTGAAGTCGGCACTGCGGGAGCGGCGGCCCGCGCCGGCGGCGGGATCGCGGTCGTCGAGCAGGTAAACCGACGCCTCGCCGCGGCCGGCCTGGCCAAGGTCGTAGTCCACGTCAAGGCCGCCAGCCCAGCCCCGGCGTGTGCGGTAGTCAAGGTGCGCCTCACCGTTTAGCCGGTCGCTCAAATGCCAATCGTACGAGCCCTCAAAAAACAGTCCGTAGCGGCTCCGGTAACCGGGCGTGAGACTCCATTGGCTCGTCGGCTGATCGAGCCGGCGGCGGTAGTACGGAAAATAAAACAGCGGAACCTTGCCGGCGTAGAGCGTGGCGCCCCTGGCCTCGATAAACTTGCCGGGGACGATGCTCAAGTGCCGAGTGCGGATACGCAGAACTGGGTCGGAACGGTCGTCTGTGCTCAGCCAGGCGTCGTCGGCCGAGTACTGGTTGTTTGTCGCGTCGCCCTTGATATTCGTGCCCTCAACGAAAAACGGTGGCTGGCCGGCGCGAAAATTGTCAGTCTGCATCGTACGGGTTTGGAAGTTGTAAAAGAGGCGTTCGGACGTGAAGACGCGATCCCGGTTTTGCAGCGTAACACTGCCCTCGGCAAAAATTTCGCCGGTGACCTGGTCGAGGCGGCCGCGATCGGCGATGATGAAGGCCCGTTCGCCCTGCTCCTCGAACGTAATGCGGAAACGGTCGTTCAGGATGACCCGTCCCTCGTCGAGGTTATAGTCGAACTCGCCCGGTTCAAGCGACTCGATCTCCCACAACGACTCGCCCGGCGACGCTGGTTCAGCCGCCCAAGTGACGCTTGGCCAAGCGACGAGCAGCAAGAGAAAAAAACAAACCCAACGAGGATGCATCAACGGGCGTTGAGTTAAGCAGAGGCCGACGGACCTGCCAAGCCGGAGTTGTCCCCAAGCCAAGCGCCAGCTCTACCGGACAAAAAAAGGGCGAGGCATTTTCTGCCCCGCCCTTGGTTTACTGTAGTTAAAAACTACGGTAATTACATCATGCCGTGGTCATGGCCACCACCGCCCGCCGGCATGGGCGGTTCCTTCTCAGGGATCTCGGTGATCAGGCACTCGGTGGTCAGCAGCAGCCCGGCGATGGAGCCGGCGTTTTGCAGCGCTGTGCGGGTCACCTTTTTCGGATCCACCACACCGGCTTTCACCAAGTCCTCGTACTTCTCAGTCGCGACGTTGAAGCCGGTGTTGCCCTTGCTCTCCAGGACTTCCTGAACGATCACGGCACCCTCGAGGCCGGCGTTGGCGGCCAGGGCACGCAGCGGCGCCTCGACGGCTTTGCTGATGATGGAGACACCGATCTGCTGGTCGCCCTCCAGTTGCAGCTTTTCGATAGTCGGACGGGTACGCAGCAAGGCGACACCACCACCGGGGACGATGCCCTCCTCCACCGCGGCACGGGTGGCGTGCAGGGCGTCCTCGACACGGGCCTTCTTTTCCTTCATCTCGGTCTCGGTTGCGGCACCGACGTTAATCACGGCCACACCGCCGGCCAGCTTGGCCAGGCGCTCCTGCAGCTTTTCGCGATCATAGTCGGAGGTAGTCTCCTCGATCTGCCGGCGAATCTGGTTCACTCGGCCCTGGATCTCGGAAGACTTACCGGAACCCTCGACCATGGTGGTGTTTTCCTTGTCCACAACGATACTCTTGGCACGACCAAGGTCGCTCAACTCGACGGACTCGAGCTTAATGCCGAGATCCTCGGTGATGCAACGGCCACCGGTCAGGATAGCGATGTCCTCGAGCATCGCTTTGCGGCGGTCGCCAAAGCCGGGGGCCTTGACGGCGGCGATG
>CAJWPV010000074.1 GCA_913045395.1 uncultured Verrucomicrobiota bacterium
CCATTTGTCCAAATCGGCCACGACGACCTGTTTTCCGTTTAGTACGACTTCTACCGCCGAGCCGTTGACGGTGAGTTTCATGTGATTCCACTCACCAACCGGCTTGGTTGGATTCGAGCTTGGCGCCAACGCGTCGTACAGTGCTCCGCAGTCGTGCTTGCCCACCTTGGCCTTGCCGTGTGAATCAAAAATCTGAATCTCGAAACCGCCCTGCACTGCGTTTTTCGGGTCGGTGCGGAAAAACACGCCGCTGTTGCATCGCTTGGACATCTTGAAGTCGAGTGCCAACTCGAAGTTGTCGTAATTGCGCTTGCTCCAGATGTAGCCGCCCGGCTTGTTGCTTGGCCCGAGCACTCCGTCCTTCGCCTCCCATGCGCCGGGCTTTTGCTGTGTCCAGTTTTTCAGGTCTTTGCCATCGAACAGCTTGACGGCTTTTTCGCCATCGGCAGCCTGTCCGGTGTTCCAAGCCAAGCCGGCGACCAACGCTAGCGCCCAGTTGATGATTCGTTTTTTCATGTCGAGAATGTGTGGAGAAAATTAATACATGGCTGGCCGCAAAAAGCAACCCGCTTGACCAAGCGGCTGGTTACCTCGCGGAAATGACAAGCATCCGCTCAATCGGTTGGCGCGCGCGATCGATAACCTCGTCGGCGAGCATTACTTCCGGCGTGCGATTGGCCAAGCAGTCATACAGTTTTTCGAGTGTGTTCATTTTCATGAAGCGACACTCGTTGCAGGCACACTTCTCGGTTGGTGCAGGGATGAACTGTTTCTCAGGGCACTCCTTCTGCAGTCGGTGTAGCATGCCTACCTCGGTGGCAATAATCACCGCCTTAGCCCGTGAGGCGCGACAGAAATGAATCATTTTCTCAGTCGAACAAACCTCGTCGGCCAGCATGCGAACAGCCTTGGTGCACTCGGGATGCGCCACGAGCGGCGCATCGGGGTGTTCGCGACGAATCCGCGTGACGCTCTCGTGCGTCCATTCGACATGAACGTAACAGTTGCCCTGCCATAGTGTCATCGGGCGCCCGGTCTGCTCGATCACCCATGCTCCGAGATTCTCGTCCGGTACGAACAACAGGTCGCGATCCGCCGGCGCGGCCCTTACGATTTTCTTCGCATTGCCGCTGGTACAGATCACGTCGCTCAACGCCTTAACCTCAGCACTGCAGTTGACGTAGGCAATGGTGTAAAAGTTGGGGTTGGTCGCCTGCAGTTCGCGCAACCTGTCCGGCGGGCAACTCTCCTCAAGGGAGCAACCGGCGTCGAGGTCCGGCAGTAGGACGGTTTTTTTTGGCGATAAAATTTTTGCCGTCTCCGCCATGAAGTGAACGCCGCAAAAGACGATGACATCCGCATTGGTCTCGGCGGCCTGCCGTGAAAGGCCAAGCGAGTCACCCACATAATCCGCCAAGTCCTGAATCTCGGGCACCTGATAATTATGCGCTAGGATCACAGCGTTGAGTTGCTCCTTGAGTTGGAGAATCTCCCGCGAGAGCATATCAAGTCGATCGGGCGGCGTGCGACGCTCCACGCGGAAACCGGCGGCCGCACTTGGCTGGATCTCGCTCATGTCGATCACGGCAAAAACTTTACGTCTCCGGCTTGGCCGGGTCAACCAGGGCTTGTTTCGCTTGGCCAAACGGGTAGTTTCGCCGGATCATAATAGGCAACACAGTCACCCGCCGCCGTTTCGTTCAGCAAACCGCTTTCACCATCCTCACCGCCGGCAGTGCCCGCACCTATGCCGCCAACGAGAAACTCGACATCGGTATCGTCGGCTTGGCCAACCGGGCCAAAGCCAATCTCAATGGGGTGGTCGGCGAGAACATCGTCTCACTGTGTGACGTGGACAGCAACTTCCTCTCCCACGAAGCCAGCCGATTTCCGCGTGCCCACCGGTACGCAGATTTTCGACGGATGATCGGGCGCGAAAAGCTCGATGCGCTCGTCGTCAGCACGCCGGATCATACCCACGCCGTTGCAACCGCCACCGGGCTGCACCATGGGCTGCACGTTTATTGCGAAAAGCCACTGACTCGCACAGTGTCCGAGTGCCGCGCCGTCACCGAACTGGCCCGGCGCAAAAAGCTCATCACGCAAATGGGTACGCAGATTCATGCCGGCGACAATTACCGGCGAGTCGTCGAACTGCTGCGCGCGGACGCCATCGGCACGGTGAAGGAAGTGCATGTCTGGGTCGGCGGAAACCTTGGTGGCGGCTCACGAGGAACTGAGAAACACAAAGTTCCAGCTAACCTCAATTATGATCTCTGGCTGGGGCCGACCCGTTATCACGTTCCGTATCACCCGACACATCATCCGTTCAAGTGGCGCCAATGGTGGGACTTCGCCGGGGGCACGCTCGCCGACATGGGCTGCCACCACATCGACCTGAGCCACTGGGCGCTTGGCCTGCGGCACCCAGGCCGGATCGAGATCGTCAAGGGCCCCAAGCCCGACGCTGAGGCCACGCCGTACTCGCTGGTGGTTGATTTTCACTATCGGGCCCACGGCAAACAACCCGCCACCAAGCTGCGCTGGTATCATGGCAATGAGCGCCCGCCACACTTTGCCGAGGGACTCCTGCCCAAGTGGGGCAACGGCAGCCTGTTCGTCGGCAGCAAGGGCATGCTGCTCGCCGACTACGACAAGCACATGCTGCTGCCAGAAAAGGATTTCAGTGGTTACGAACGCCCCGAGCCCAGTATCTCCCGCTCGCTTGGCCATCACCGGGAGTGGATTCACGCCATCAAGACCGGCGGCAGCACGACCTGCAACTTCGACTACGCCGGACCGCTGGCCGAGGTGGTGCTGCTCGGCAACATCGCTCACCGCACCGGCTCGGCCCTTGAGTGGGAGCATCGGAAAATGAAACTCACAGGCCACCCGGAAGCCGCTGAACACATGCAGCACCTCTACCGCGCCGGTTGGCATCTCTAAACGCCACTTGGCCAAGTGCTTGGTCAAGTGCACGAAAAACTGGCCAAGCCATTTAGCCGCATGCTAGATTTCCGCCATGCCAATCGACCAAGTACTCAAGGAAACCGAGGAAAAGATGGCCAAGTCCGAAATGGCTATGCTGCATGAATTCGAGGGAGTCCGCACTGGCAAAGCCAACCCTGCATTGGTGGAAAACCTCATGGTGGATGCCTACGGGTCAAGCATGCGGATGCGCGACATGGCCGGCATCACTGCACCCGAGACGCGAATGATCCTTGTCCAGCCTTGGGATGCCAGCACAGTAGAGGCCATCTCCAAGGCCATCCAGGCCGCCAACCTCGGACTCAACCCCGCCATCGACGGCAAAGTTATCCGCCTCGTCCTGCCGGAACTCAGCCAGGAACGCCGCGAGGAACTCGTCAAGGTGGCCAGGAAGATCACCGAGGACAGCCGAGTGGCTATTCGTCACGTCCGCCGTGATGCCAAGGAGGGCCTAAAGAAATCAGCCAAGGAAGCCGGCGTCTCCGAGGACGAAATCAAGACCGCCGAGAAGCAGGTGCAAAAACTGACCGACGAGTTCATCAAAAAACTCGACGAACATCTCGCCGACAAGGAAAGGGAAATCCTTACGGTGTAAGCTCAAGTATCTCCCTTGAATACAGAAATATTCAATCCCGAGAATAGAACAGTTATACTCGCGATGAATTTATCGCCCGTCGTGGCAAGTGTTGATTTCATTGACCACTAAAAAGGCGCGTGTCAGTCCTTCGCTACCACCTTGGTTGACTCTTCCGGCGGGGTGAATTTGTGGAGGAGTTTCCCGGTCTCAAGTTCCCAGACACGGAGAATCCCGTCGAAGCCGCCAGCGACTGCCAGTTTACCGTCCGGCGTCACGTCGCTGGTGTGCATATAGGAGCCGGTGTCCGGCAGACGCCGCACTTCACCGCCGTCCTCCTTCACCACCTTGACGACATTATCGCCGGCTGAGACGACCGCCTGTGTCCCGATGCCGAGGAAGTGTACGGAGGTGACTTCCTTGTTGAATCCGCTGAACGATTTTTTTTGCTCTCCGTTGAGCAGGTTCCAGATTTTCACCGCCTTGTCGGCACCAACACTGCCCAGTACCCGACCGTTGCGCTGCCAACTCACTCCCAACACATGGCCGGTGTGCCCTTCCAGCGCACGGAGTTCCCTGCCCCGGTTGGTCTCAAAGATTCGCGCGAAGCGGTCAGTGCCACCGGAGGCCAACTGGCTGCCGTCCGGCGAAAAGGCCAGCGCGCAAACCGTGTCGCTGTGCGCCCCGGGAATCCGCAATTCCTCGGAGCCGTCCTCCAGGTTCCAGATATAAATCTCGCCGCCGCGTGACGGAAAGCCACCGCCGGTGGCCAGCCATTTGCCGTCGGGGCTGAAATCGAGCGCGATCACCCGATCCTCGAACGGCGAGTCGCTGCCACCGCCACCGATTGAACGCGCCAACGTCCAACCCGGCTCTGCCGCTAGCACCGACATTTCAGGCGAACCCCCAGCCAAAGCCAGGCGGTTGCCAGGCAGCGCGCAAACAAATCGAGACGGGCGGGCGGCAGAGTTGTAGTCCTGCGAACGTGCTCCGCCCTCGCTTGCCCACGCCTGCAGTCGCCCCTCGACAGACAGCGTGTAAACCAGTGAACCGTCGTCCGAGTACGTGGCGTGGGCCCAATCCTGCATCCAGGCTGCTGCCGCCGCCTTGCCTTCGGTGATCGCGGCTTCGTGCCGAACGGGCAGCTTGCCGGCCTCCGTCTGCTCGTCTCTGGCTTTTTTCAGGTTCGCCTCGGCCGTCTTTATGTTCTTGCCGGTGAAGCCGACCTCCGACTTTGCCAGGTCTATCTCGAGCTTGGCTTTGTCGATCGCACTGCCGGCGTCGGCGATTTTTTTATCGATATTTTTCTTCTCCTCGGGCGCTTTCTTTTGGCGTTCCTCGAGCTCGGCCAAGGCCTTGGCTTTACCGTCGAGACCTGTCTGCGCCGGCTTCACTTTCGCCTCGGCAGCGGCGAGCGACTGGGTCGCGGCTTGCAGCCCTGCTTCCGCCTTGGCCAATTGCTGCTTGACTGGGGCGTGCCGATCGAGTGCGGACTCGAACTCGCCGGCCTTGCGCTTGGCCAAGGCGGCGGCGACATCGGCCTGCGTTGTCAGTGTCTTTTCGCCCTTGGCCTTGTTGGCAGTGGCCCGGGCATCCGCCGCAAGCTGCCGGGCGTTTTGAGCGGCTGAGCCGAGCGCCATCAACTCGTCGAACAACTTGGACTTGGCTGCGGCGACCTGATCCCTGGCCTGTGTAGCCTTGGCCTGGGTGTCCTTGGCTTGACTGACCTGTGCCTGCGCCGTCTTCAATGCTCCGTCAGCATCAGCCTTGTTTTTTTTCGCGGCCTCGATGTTGTTCGGCAACACGGCAATTTCGTTCGCCAGTTTTTTCAGACCGGCCTCCGCGTCGGTCTTCTCCTTCGTTTTGTCGGTCAAGGTTTTCTCGTGCTTGGCCAATGCCTCCGCTGCCTTTTTCGCGGCTTCCTGATCCTTTTTGAGTTCCTTCTCTTTGCTCTCGACGTTGGACTTGTGGTGGACGACCTCGGCCTTCACGAACGCCAACGCCTGCTCAGCGCGGGCCAGCGACTCGGCTGCGATTGGATTACCTTGCAACTGAGCGGTCATCGCCCATTTGTCCGTTTCCCAAAGTTTCGCCGTCGGGCCGCCGAGCGTCACGATTTGCTTGCCGTCGGCGCGAACCCGCAACCCGGAAATCGGCGCTCCGTGGTCGATCTCATTTTGCACCTTACCGTCGCTGACATTCAGAACGATCGCCTTGCCATCGGCGCGCCCGGCCAACACTGCTTCGCCACCCGGCAATACCGCCAGTGCCGTGATGTCGCCCCCTGTCTTCCATTCATTCAAGACCCGGCCTGGGTTGATCGCAGCCCAAGCCCTGATCACGCCATCGGGATGCGCCGAAACGAGTTGCCGGTCGTTCAACCAGGCAACAGCGCGCGCGCCCAGCGGCGACGACTCGCGGGTGGCACGCTCGCCGGTTGCTGTTTCCCAGGTGCGCACCCAGCCATCGTCGAACAGCACGGCGACTTTTTCGCCGTTTGGCGACAAAGCCAGTTGCCCGGCGGCCTGGCCTTGAATTTGGTCGTGCCAAAGCGGCAGGGTGCTTTGAAGGTCGATTGCCTGCACGCCCCCTGCCGAACCGGCAGCCACCAAGCGCGCTTGGCCAAGCGCGACACCGATCGCCGTGACCGCCTCGCCGCGGGGGAGCAGGTTGAGGAGTTCATTGGCTGATGCCTGGTCACGACGCCAAAGCTTGGCCACGCGATACCCGCCGGAGGCCAGGGTTTGGCCATCGGGGCTGAATGAGAGCGACTGAACCACGTCGCGATGCGCCACGGCGGCCCCAGCGGGACTGCCCTTGGCCAAGGCAAAGTCGGCCAACCGTGCGGCCAGCCGTCGGGTTGGCAGATGGTAGACAAAAACCTGGTTGCCTCGACCACAAGCAGCGTACTGGCCGTCCGGCGAAATGGCGGTGGTGTAAATCGCATTAATAACGAAGGGAAGCGGACGCCACTTCAAATCCTGCGATACCAGCGGCACTTCGCCCGTAGCGCCCTCGTCGATCCACAGCCTGATAAGCCCAAGCTGGTGCGGCGTCAGCCTTTTGGCGCTGACCTTGTTTCGGCGGGGTGGCATGAACGGTTTCTCGATCTGCCGGACGTGCGCCATCAACCGACTTTTATCGGCATTTCCCGGCACAACCGCCACCCCGCTCTCGCCACCCTTGGCGATGGCCGCAGGCGTCTCGAGGTTCAGTTCGCCTTCGGCATCCCGGGTATTATGGCAGGCAAGGCAGTTTTTACGCAGTATCGGTAGAATCTCGCGGGTGAAATCGACCGGCTTCTTCCGGCTTAACTCAGCGACCTCA
>CAJWPV010000075.1 GCA_913045395.1 uncultured Verrucomicrobiota bacterium
TTTTTCACGTCAAAAACTTACGTTGTTCAATAGGAAGTGTTTAGCCTCGGAGTGTTTTGGTTTGAGAACCCTTTATATGAAAGTGAGTAAGCAAACCTAAATCTTTAAGGAGGGACTATTTCTGTAGTGTTTTAGAGTTCAGTGAAAATCTATCAACTACGTATGTGGACAAGAAGATCTCTTTGTTTGCGAGCGTTTCGTTTGGTTTTAATCACGAATGAAGTGAGGTGAGTGTGTGCTCGCCCGTTGGGGAAGATTGGGCTACCGTTGGTGACGACGTGGATTCCGGCTTCGCGAAATATGACATCACAAAAGATTACGCTTGGAACTTTAACCATGCGCCGGAGCCGGGCCAACTTAATCCCGCTCCGGTTGCAGGGGAATGGGCTTACTGCGGTGAAACGGTTGAATCGCCGCTTGGCATTGCGGCCGGCCCACTGTTAAACGGCCAGTGGCTGCTTTATTATGCCGCGCTCGGTTTTGATATCCTGACCTACAAGACCGTGCGGAGCCGCGAGAGGGCGTCGTACGGGTTGCCGAATCTGCAACCGGTTACATGGGGGGGCGGTGCGGTGCCTGAAGAACTCGATGTTACGGCCCAGATGAGTGGCAGTTGGGCGGTGTCGTTTGGAATGCCATCGAAGCCGCCCAGGTTTTGGCAGGATGATGTGACAGCAACACGCTCGCGCCTGAACAAGGGCAAGTTCCTGAGTGTGTCGGTTGTGGCGACACCGGAGGATGATTGGTCCATCGACGAAGTGGCAACTGACTTTGCCCAATGCGCTCGGTGGGCTGCTGGGTGCGGCGCCGACGGGGTAGAGGCAAACTTCAGTTGCCCCAACGTTAGCAGTGTTGATGGCCAACTTTTTCTCAATCCAACCGACGCTGGAATTGTGGCGCTCAAGTTGCGTGAAGCGATCCCGGACATGCCTCTTTTGCTTAAGGTTGGGCACATCGACAATCGGGAAACTGCACACGAGTTCCTGGAGAAGGTTGCGCCGTCTGCTGATGCGTTGGTGATGGTCAACGGCGTGTCAGCGAGGGTGCGGCGGCCAAGCGGTGAATTGTTATTTGAGGGTCGTTGCCGGGGCATTGCGGGGGATGCGATCCGCGAAACGGCGCTGGAGCAGTTGGCTTTGTTTGATGGTTTAATCCGGCAGTTCGGGCTGGATGTGAGCCTGGTTGGGGTCGGTGGGCTCGGCCAAGCGGCGGATGTTAGAGCGTGCCTGGATCGGGGTTGTGAGGCGGTACAGTTTGCCACGGCGGCGATGTTGAACCCAGGTTTGGGCTTGGCCATTAGGCGGGACGGTTTTTAATTGGGGCGATGATTCGACTGGGGCTAACGGGCGGAATCGGGATGGGCAAATCCACGGCGGCGGAACTCCTGGCCAAGCGCGGCGCCAAGGTGTCCGACTCGGACGTGTTGGCCCGCGAACTGGTCGAGCCGGGCCAAGCGGCCCTGGCGGAGATCGTTGAGGCGTTCGCTCGTGGTGTGTTGCGGGAGGATGGTTCGCTGGATCGGGCCAAGGTTGGCGAGATGGTTTTCGGCGACTTGGCCGCCCGTGAGAAACTGGAGGCCATTCTGCATCCGCGGATTCGTGAAGCGTGGCAGGCCCGGCTCGATGACTGGGCGGCAGCCGGTGAGCGGCTGGCGGTTGCGGTGATTCCGCTGCTATTCGAGACGCAGGCCGAAGCAAGCTTCGACAGGATCGTGTGCGTGGCCTGCTCGCCGGAAGTTCAGCGGGAACGCCTCCAGTCTCGTGGATGGAGCGACGGGGAGATCGAGCTCCGGCTTGCGGCGCAGATGGAGATTGATGAAAAAATGAAGCGCTCGGACCACGTCGTCTGGACCGATGGCCCAATCGAGGCGCAAGCCGCTCAGTGGGATGCGTTGTTGTCCTCCTGGGACGGGTTGGACTGAACGTCGATCGGGGGTTCCTCAATCGGGATGTCCTTTTTACTCAACCCGGCCATGCGCAGAATCCAGGCCCCGTAGAGTGTTCCTGCAATACTGGTGGGGATGGCGGATAGCACACCTGCAAGCAGGGCTTTGTTGAAGGCTTGTTTTGCGGAATCTCGGTTTATCAGGGTTTGGATAAAAAATACGCCTGCACCGCCGGTGAAAAAAGCCAGAAGGCAAGAAATGGGAAGAGCCAAGCCGGCAGTGGCGAATGTTGCGCCGAAGAAGGCATTGTCTACCAGGAACACCCAGAGGCCGCTAAGTTTGTGTAGAAATAGTTTGCGCCGTTTCTGGGACTTTATGGGGAGTTTCTGTGCTTGCTCCATTTTTCCTTTCCGGGTCTATAGCGGCTCGCGGCCGTCATAACCAGTATCAAGTTCATGCCAGTGGGCGATATCGTCCTCATCTTTCTCCCAGCACAAAAATACCTCGCGGGTGCCGCGTCGGGATGGAAAATCGATCAGGCCGCGCTCGGCATCCTTGACTTGGATTTCGTGTTTCTTGAATTCGCGGAGGATACCCTGGATGTTCGACAGGAGCTTGATGGACTGGTTGACTGAGTTGCCGCCAACGTCTGGCTGGGCGTTCAACATGCTGTCCACGCGCAGGCTGATTTCGGCGTACTCGTGCTGTAGTTGGTTCATTCGCTCCAGCCATTCCCTGATTTTGGGCATCATGGCCCGGGCCTCCGCAAGCGTGTAGTGTTTCTTGTAACGGTAGGCCATCACCCCTCCTTTTTTACGGGATGGAGTTTTTGGCGAAGCGGCTCAGTGGGGGTGATCTTGTAGGAGCGCTGCCAGGCGGCCCTGGCCTTGTCCGTCCGTCCAAGCTTGTTGAGCACGTTGCCAAGCTGCTCGAGCAGGTAGGCATCGGGGGTGGTCATTTTTTTCTCCTGCTCGCGGAGGAGCCCAAGCGACGTCTCCCACTCGGCCCCGGCCTTGTCCGCCTGGCCAAGCTGCTGGAGCGTGTCCCCGATGTGTTCGTGAATGGTGGAGTCCGGTTCATCCTTCATCAACTCGGCGGCGCGCTGCAACTCGGTGAGCGCCTCCTTGTGTTTACCCTGCCTGTAGTGGAGCCAGCCGAGGCTGTCCACGTACGCGGCGTTTTCGGGGGCGAGTTCGTTGGCCCTGATAATGTACTTGGCCGCCTCGTCGAGATTGCGGTTGATGTCCGCCCACATGTAGCCCAGGTAGTTCATGGCATTGTGGTATTCGGGTGATATCTCGATGGCCTTCTTCAAGACGGTATTAGCGGTTTCGTATTGGCGGTTTCGCTCGTAGGCAGCACCAAGCTGGAAATAGAAAAAGTGCGTAAGGCGGTTTTGTTCGGCGGCCTGGGCCAGTTGCTCGGCCTCGAGCAAGTTCTCGATGGCTTTCGGGTATTGGTGGAGGGAACTGTGGGCGAGACCGGCGTAAAACTTGTTGATAAAATTCGGCTTGAACTGCTCGGCGGCCTTGCGGAGCGTGGCGAGAGTCTCCCTGGGCTTGTTTTGGAAGAGCCTCACGCCGGCGAGTTCGTAGTAGGCCGGCTCGAACTTGGAGTTGATCTTGAGGACGGTCTCGAAGTGCGCGGCCGCCTCGTCCAGCTTGTCGAGGTCACGCTTGATTCCGCCGAGCACGAACAACGCGCGCTCGTTGGTGGGGCGCTCGCGCAGGATGGCCTCGAGTTGTTTGGTGGCGTCCTGGGTTTTGTCCGCCCGCAGGTATAGATCGGCCAATTGCTCACGGACATTGAGAAGCCCTGGGTTGAGTTCGATCAACTGAATGAACAGCGCAATGGCCTTCTCGTTTTCACCCCAGATTTTATAGTAGTCGGCCAAGCGGTGAATGGTCAGCGGATTCTCCGGATTGAGAGTGTTGGCTTTGTCGAGGCTGGTGGTGATACCGGCCTTGATTTTGTCCATCTTGGCGCGGGCAGCCAGGCCGGTGTCGCGGTACAGGTCGGCGATGCCTAGCCAGAATTCCGGCTCGCGTTCGTCCTTGGTGAGAGCGGTTTCAAGCACCTTGAAGGCGTCGTCGAAGCGTTTGGCCGCGGCATGTAGCTTGGCCAGGGCGCGAATCGAGATGAGAGTCGGGTGCGGCTTGGCTAGGGCGGTCTTGAAGGCGGCGACGGCCTCGTCCGGTTGGTTGGCCTGCTGGTAGGCGAGGCCGAGCCACTCGTACGTCGTCACCGATTCCGGGTTGGCTGCCTGGCCAAGGCGGAGCACCTCGATGGCCTTGTCGGTTTTTTTCTTTTGAAGGAAACGCCGCGCGGCATGGACGACCACAGTTTCCTGCGAGGGATCTGCTTTGGCGGCCGCCTCGAGGTGCTTGAGGGAGTCCGTCGGCTTGCCTCGGAGCTCGAGGCTGCGACTTGTAAGGTAATGGGTTAGCCCCTCGACACGGTTCAGGAACTCAGGGCTTTCGGAGGTGGTATCCTCCTCGATGTTGACACCGTGGATACCGGAGGGGATGCCGGGACGTTGCTTGGCCAAGGGCGAAGTGGAGCAGCCGGTACTGAACCACAACAGGGTCAGCCCGATAAACAGTCTCGTTTGTGAACCGCGTCTCATGGTTTGGGGGTCCACCCGGAACAACTGCGGCGCCAGCCTGGCTAGTTACTTCTGCCAAGTGCGCTTTTTGTGGCGATTGGCGCGGGATTTTTTCTTGCGCTTGTGCTTGTTGATTTTCGCTTTCCGGCGTTTCTTCAGTGAACCCATGTATGTCCTGTTTCCGTGGTTTTTTTCTCAGTTAAATAAATTAATGGACAACCTTGTTGAGTGGATACTCTATGATGCCCTCTGCCCCGGCAGTCTTAAGTGCCGGGATAATTTCCCGGGCGACAACCTCCTCGATGACGGTCTCGACTGCCACCCAGCCGCTGCCGCTCAAGCCGGAGACGGTTGGATTACGCAAGGCGGGGAGCTTTTTCAACACCTTTGAGAGGTTTTTTTCCTCGATATTGAATTTCATGCCGACCCTGGTCTCGGCGTCGAGCGCGCCGCGCAGGAGCATTGCGATGGTCTCGATCTTGTTGCGTTTCCAGTCGTTCTTCCAGGTTTCGCGGTTGGAAATCAGGCGAGGGGTGGAGGAGAGGAGCTCGTCAATGATGCGTAGCTTGTTGGCCGCCAGGCTCGACCCGGTCTCGGTGACCTCGACAATGGCATCGACCAACTCGCGCGCCTTCACCTCGGTGGCGCCCCATGAAAACTCGACGCTGGCCTTGACGCCGTTTTTGCGGAGGTACTTCCGGGTGAGGTTCACGACCTCGGTGGCGATGCGCTTGCCTTTCAGTCCCTTGACGCTTCTGATGGGCGATTCCTCCGGCACACATAGCACCCAGCGTGCGGGGCGGCGGGTGGCGCGGCTGAAAAGTAACTCGCTCACTTCGTGCACCTTTGAGCCGTTCTCCATGATCCAGTCCAGCCCGGTGATGCCGCAGTCGAGGTAGCCCAGCTCGACGTAGCGACTGATTTCCTGTGCGCGGATGAGGCGTATCTCGATTTCCGGATCGTCGACGTAGGGTACCAGTGAGCGGTTGCTGACGCGGATATTGAATCCGGCCTTGGCCATCTTCTCAATGGTTGGTTTCTCCAGACTACCTTTGGGGAGTCCAAATCGTAGGAGTTTCTTTTTACTCATGGATTTGCTGCCGCGCGGCCTGGTTGGCCCGGGCCCGGGCATACCGCTTGGCCGATTGCTTAACCCGGGTGGCCGGGTTGAATCGCCATGTCCTGCGCGGCAGTTTGATGTTCAATTTCAATTCAGTTCTACAATCGGATTGTTCAGATACGAATCTCGCTGTTGAACAAACGGGCGAGCGTTCGCGGATAAAGTTTGTGTTCCTCTTGCTGGATGCGCTGGTGGAGCGTGGCGGCGGTGTCGTCCTCAAGCACCGGCACAACGCCCTGTGCCAGAATGGAGCCGGTGTCGATGCCGTGATCCACCATGTGAACCGTGCAACCGGTGGTTTTCACCCCGTAGTCGTGCGCCTGCTTCCAGGCCTCCAGCCCAGGAAATGCGGGCAGCAAAGAGGGGTGAATGTTAACAACCCTTTTCTCGAATGCACGCAGAAAATCACCCTTCAAAATACGCATGAAACCGGCCAATGCAATCCACTCGGCGCCGGATTGACGGAGCGCGTCGACGTAGGCCGCCTCTGCGGATTCGTCGAGCTTGGTGCGGAATTTTCCCGGTTCGATGAACCTGGCCGGCAGGCCGAACTCCACCGCGCGTTCCAGAATCCCCGCCGCGGCGACGTCGCTGGCCACCAGCACGATCTGTGCCGGCAGCGACCCGTCGACGCAGGCCTTGGCCAGCGAGACGAAGTTGGACCCCTTGCCGGAGCCGAGTACGGCCAGTTTGGTTTTGTCACTCATGCAGTTTGCCCCAAGCGGACGCGCCGCAGGCTAAACCAAGCGCTTGGCCAAGGGGAGTGCCAAATGGCCAAGGAGCGCTCTCTCTCATCTTGGTGCGTTGCCAAGCGCTTGGCGAAGTTGTTAGCTTGTCCGCCGTCGCATGAAATTGTCCCTTGAACTGACCGTGGCCACTCAGCCGGAATGGGTGGATGCCGTGACGGCGGATCTGCCGTCGTTCCTGCAGGACCACGCCGACTGCGAGCGCAAGGCCTCCGCGCTGGCGATGAGCCTCGTGGCCAAGTACCCGGACCGGGTTGAGATCATCCCTGAGTTGATCGCCACCGGGGTCGAGGAACTGGAGCATTTCCAGCAGGTGTACGAGGTGATGCGCCGCCGTGGCATCCCACTGGCCAAGGAGATTGGGCGGGATCCGTACATCACGGCGCTGATGAAACTGCTGCACACCGACTCGCTGCGGCGGTTTCTCGACCGGCTGCTGCTGGCGTCGATCATCGAGTGTCGTGGAGCGGAGCGTTTTCGGCTTGTGTCCGAGGCGCTCAGGGAG